>NZ_JANLGY010000027.1 GCF_024653915.1 Sulfuricaulis sp.
TTATCAGGGTCAACTGGGCAGTCAGCTGATCTACGTGACGTATTCGGCGAACAAACCGGCGGAGGCGGCGCAGGTGGCGAACACGGTGGCGGAGGTTTACAAGGAACAGGACTATATGCGCTCAACCGGCCCGCCAAGTGAGCGCGCCAAGCGTTATGCGGAACAATTGAGCGAACTCAAGGGCAAGGTCGATCAGGCGCAGAAACAAGTCACGGCGTTTCATCAGCGAAACAATCTGATTGACGAGGGGAACAAGACCAACGTCGATGTGGTTTTGCTGGCAACTCTCGAGGGGCGCTTGCTGGAAGCGCGGAATGCGCGTCGTGCCGCCGAGGCGCGGGCGTCGGGCGACCAGTCTGTCAACGATCAGGTGCTGTCTTCAACCCTGATTCAGTCGTTGAAAACACAACTCGCCACCCAGGAATCGCGTATGGCCCAGCTTAATACGGCCTATGCTCCGCAACATCCCGACATCCTGGAGTTGCAAGCGCAAATTGATGCCAGTCGGCACTCGCTTGCGGTTGCTCTGCAAAGCTACACCGCCAACGCATCGGCGGGACTGAGCGTGGCGCAGCGGCTGGAACAGGATCTGCAGCGGGCGGCCGCGGAACAGCGCGCGAAGGTGCTTGCCATGGGCCGGCTGCACAACGATGCCGCGAAATATCTTCTGGAACTCGAATCCGCGCAGGCCGTATACAAGCGCGCGCTCGAAGGTTACGACCAGATCATGTTCGCCTCCGCCGGCCACTACACCAACGTCAGTTTTGTCAGCCGCGCCACGCCGCCGGTAAAGGCCAGCAAGCCCAAGGTATTGACCGGGATTGTTCTCGGCTGCATCGCGGCCGGGGTGCTGGGACTGGGCATTCCGCTGGGTTACGAACTTTTCAATCGCCGCGTGCGCTGCCGCGATGATCTCGAGCGCCATCACGGGATTCCGGTGCTGGCGGAATTTGGCGCGTTACCGATGAGGACAACCGCATGAACATAAAAACTGCCAGCCACAACACCGTAGATTCAAAACACGCGTCGCATGGAGGCTCTGACCAGGCGTCGAGGTTGAGGGGCGAAATTACCTCGATCGAACCCATGGTGGAGCCGAGTGACCGGTTGATCGTGGCGCACGACCCTTACGATCCACGCTACGAAAAAATCCGTGCGCTGCGGACCGAGCTGCTGTTGCGGCGCGAGTCGACCGATCGCGCCGACATCATCGCGTTGTTGAGCCCGTGTCCCGGCGAGGGGCGCTCGCTGCTGGCGGCGGAACTCGCCATTGCCTTCGCGCAGATGGGACGTCCGACCTTGCTGGTGGACGCGGATTTGCGCCGCCCGCAACAGCATTTGCTTTTCGGCACCGACAACCGCGTGGGGCTGTCGCAGGCGATCGAGTACGGCACCAAACCGCAGCTGCATACCGTGCGCGGCTTGCCGCGAATGTCGGTGCTGACGGCGGGTGAGGTTCCGGCCAATCCGCTGGAGTTGCTGTCTAGCGGTAACTTTGTCTCGATGATCGAGGATTGGCGCGACAATTTTGAGTTCGTCCTGATCGACACGGCCCCGGTCATGCATTTTTCGGATGGACTGGCGGTCGCCAGTCTCGTCGGCCGCGTACTGGCGTTGAGTCGCGCGCAACACACGCCTTACAAGGACATGCAGGATATGTTGCGGCGACTGGCGGCCACGCGTTCACAAATCTTGGGCGCCGTCATCAGCCATTTCTGATTTTCATGCCGGTTCGCTGCATCGTTTTACCCGGCGCCGGCGTCCCACCCAGCAAAAGCGATAGTTATGGATCTGAAAACATCGAACACGGCGCAGCCCAACGGCATGGCGTGGCTGCGAGACGACCGGCATTCCCTGTTCCTGGGGGGAATGATGTGGGTGCTGATCGTGCTGATGATCGTGCCAGACGGCTTCGATTACCAAAGCCTCGGGACGACCAGCGCGCCCAGCTCTGGCGGGCCCATCAGCCGCATGCTGTGGCTGGTGCTGCTGGGGCTGGGCGTCGTCATCATATTCTGGCGCGCGGGTCTGGCCTGGCTGCTGGCACGCGCACTGAATCCGTTTTTCATTCTGTTCGTGGCGCTCGCGGTCGTCAGCGTCGCCTGGTCCATTGACCCGACACTGAGCATTCGGCGTCTTATCCGGCTCGGCACGATCGTGCTGGCATGCACCGGGTTCGTGTTGATGAGCTGGCACGCGCGGCGCTACCAGAACGTCGTGCGCCCGATCCTTACCCTCGTACTGCTGGGTTCGATTGTTTTTGGTCTCGTGTTTCCAGCGCTCGCCATCCATCAACAAACCACGCCGGAGCTGATCGGCGCGTGGCGCGGGCTCGCCAATCACAAGAACGGTCTTGGCGCCCTGGCCTGCATATCCCTGATTTTCTGGTTTCATGCCTGGCTCACCCGGGAGGTCAGGTTTCTGCCGGCATTGGCCGGCGGCACGATCGCCGCGGCCTGCCTGGTGCTGTCGCGCAGCTCGACATCGCTGGCGGCCACCCTATTCGTGATGGTCTTTCTGGTCATGCTGTTGCGTTCGCCCCACGGTCTGCGTCCATATATGCCCTATCTGGTCGCGATGCTGGTGGCGATACTCCTTATGTACGCTCTCGTCGTCCTGAACCTGATCCCCGGAAAGGGAACCTTGATGGCCCCCATCACCCTGCTGACCGGCAAGGACATGTCGCTCACCGGCCGCACCGAAATCTGGGCGATCCTTTCCGAGCATATCAGTTACCGTCCCTTCCTCGGCAGCGGCTACGCAGCCTATTGGACCGCCGGACCGGTGGCCGGTACGGACTCCTATGCATTCGTATGGCACATGGGTTCCTTTTACCCCGGCTCCGCCCACAACGGCTATCTGGAAATCGTGAACGATCTGGGATGGGCCGGCCTGCTGTGCCTGATCGCCTATATCGTCATGCATGTCCGGCAATCGCTGCAGTTGCTGGGAATAGACCGCCATCAGGGCGCCCTGTACCTGGCGCTGTTCTTTCAGCAGGCGATCACGAACTTGTCCGAAACGCACTGGTTCAGCGTGCTGAGCGTTGACTTCGTGATCATGGCGCTGGCGACGACGGCGCTGGCACGCAACCTTCTGGAACACCGGTTGCACCTGGTATTTGGTCAACCCCAGGTCTCCACGAGCGAGCCGGTCCATGTCATGGCCATACCGCCGGCGCGCAAATCTTTCACGCGCGCAGAGGGCGGCGGAGCCTGATGCCATGATGCCCGCCAGCGGCCATCCCCAATATGCCACCGGCACCATCCCGTCCCTGGATGGCATCCGCGCGATCGCGGTGGCGCTGGTGTTCTTCGCCCACAGCGGGTTCGACGATCTCATTCCCGGCGGCCTCGGCGTCACCATTTTTTTCGTGCTGAGCGGCTACCTGATCACCACGCTCATGCGCATCGAACACGCCCGCGGCGGCGGCATCAGCTATCGCGGCTTTTACCTGCGCCGCCTGCTACGGCTGATGCCGCCATTATTTATCGTGGTGGCCGTAGCCGGCCTGCTGGCCGCCCTGTCCATCATCGATGGCGGTTTCACGCCGGGCGGCTTGTTCTCGGCTCTGTTCTATTTCGGCAACTATCATGTGATCGCGAATGACTACCATGGCATGCCAGCGGGCCTCGGCGTGATATGGTCACTGGCCATCGAGGAGCACTATTATCTTTTTTATCCTCCGCTGGCGGCGTTGTTGTTGCGGGTCGGTCGCGTCGGACTGTCCGTCACCGTGCTCTCGATACTCTGCGTGGCCGTTCTGGCCTGGCGCTACTGGCTCGTGTTTCATGGCGGTTCGGAAGCGTATATCACCGTGGCAACCGACACGCGGGTCGACGCCATTCTGATCGGATGCCTCATGGCGTTGTTGCTCAACCCCTGGCTTGATCCGATCCCGCCCCCGAAAGCGCTTAACGACTGGGGAATCGCCGCGATCTGTGTTGCCGTGCTAATGGGCACCTTGTTATATCGCGACGAAGTCTTCCGGCTCACGGCCCGCTACACCCTGCAATGCCTGGCAATCGCGCCCCTGATCTATCTGGCCGTGGCGCGGGCGGAACGGCTGCCGTTTCGCTGGTTGAACGCCCGGCCGCTCGTGTATATCGGAACGATTTCCTACACCATCTATCTTTCGCATCACGTCATTCTGCTGGGCCTTGCCAAACACTGGCCGCAGCTGGGCTGGATCGGGCTGACGCTCGCGGGAGCCGCCGTGACGCTGGCGGTGGCGGAGCCGATGCGCCGTTGGGTTGAACAGCCCTGCGCCAGATTGCGCAAGCGACTGCATCGAAAAACCCTCGTGCGCCAGCCGGCGCCGGGCATTCTCCCCGTGGGTGCGCCATGAAATGCGCTGAAGTCATCACACCGCACGACGTGTCCCCGGAAGCGGCCATCAGCGCCATCCTGAGCCACGGCGGGCCGGTTCTGCTCGACCTGGATGAAACGCTGTATCTGCGCAACTCCACCGAGGACTTCATTGACTCGGCGCGTCCGCGCCTGCCGGCGCTGGTGCTGATGAGGATGCTGGATGCCGTCAAACCGTGGCGCTGGACCGGCGGCGAAACCACCCGCGACGTGTGGCGCGTGCGCCTCATCGCGACATGCTTTCCCTGGACCGTGAGGCGCTGGAAAAACCAGGTTACCGGGCTCGCAAAAAACTTCACCAACCTGCGTCTGATGGAAGCGCTGAAAACGCCGGGTACGACGCCGATCATCACCACCGCCGGATTCCAGCCGATCGTCGCGCCGCTGGTGGCGGCGCTGGGTCTGCCGCAGGCGCAAATAATCGCCGCGCGCCTGTCGACCTTCGCCGACCGCCGCAATGGAAAACTTCATCGGGTCGTCGGCGCGCTCGGTGATGACACCGTGCGCCGCGCGCTCGTGCTTACCGATTCGGCGCAGGATCTGACACTGCTCAACGCGTGTGCACGCCCGTTGCGGGCGGTGTGGCCGGAGGCGCGTCACCAGCACGCCTTGAGCGGCGTCTACCTGCCCGGTCAGTACCTGACGCATGTCAAACGACCCGGCGCGCGCTATATCGTCCGCGGCATCCTACAGGAGGATTTCGCGCTCTGGGTCTTGAGCTCGATGGCACTGGCGGCGCTGCCGCTGCTGCATGTCCTGGGTCTGCTGTTCCTGCTGGTGTCGTTCTGGGCGATCTACGAGCGCGGCTACGTCGACAATGATCTAATCGCGGCGCGTTTCGAGGCAGACCCAAAACTCAGCGCGGCATTCCTGGATTCCCAGGTGGCCACACCGCGTTGGCAGCCGTGGATCTGGGCGTTTGCCTGCGGCGCGATCGCCATTGCTCTGCTGCGCTGGCCGATGACCCCGGTGCCCACGGACTTCGCCGCGTGGGTCGCGGTACTTCTGGCAACCCATGGATGGTTCGCGCTGTACAACCGCTTCGACAAAGGGGCGCGGATCTGGATGTTTGCGGGATTGCAGTTTGCGCGCAGCGCGGCCTTTGTCGCGCTGGTGCCGATCGCTCTGATCGGCGCGGTCGCACTCGGCGCTCACGTCCTGGCGAAGTGGGTGCCCTATTACGTATACCGGCTCGGCGGCAAGGAATGGCCCGAGGCACCGTTTCATTTGATACGTTTGATGTTCTTCGTGGTGCTGGCGCTGTTGCTGGGGTTATCCCAGGGGCTCACGTCGCTGTTGAGCTGGACCGCGTTGGCGCTGCTGGTCTGGAATTTATTCAGGGCCCGCCAGGAACTGGCCGCGGCTTTGACGACGGCCAGACGTCTGGACCGAACCGACACCCGGCCCCCACCATGAACATCAGCCTGTGCATTGCCACCTATCACCGGCCGGAACGGCTGGGCGCACTGCTCGATGACCTCGTCAAACAGCAGCAACTTCCAAAAGACGTCGTGGTAGTCGATAACGATGCCGCGGGCAGCGCACGCGCCGTGGTGGAACGGCGGCGCATGTTGGGTGCTCCATTTCCGATTCACTACGATATTCAGCCAGAGAAAAATATTTCTCTGACACGCAACCGCACTGTGGCGCTGGCGAGCAGCGACTGGATCGCCTTCATCGACGACGACGAACGCGCGCCGGCAGGCTGGTTAAAAAAACTGTCTGAAGCCGCTATCCGCTGCAATGCCGATGGCGTGCTGGGTCCGGTCGAGCCGGTTGTACCCGCCAATGCGCCGGCATGGATCCAGCACGGTAGCTTTTATGATTGGTGGCGAATGAAAACCTGCGCCATCATTCCTCCCAATAAACTGCGCTTCGGCAACGTGCTGCTGCGGGGCGCGCTCCTGCGCGATACACCGACACCCTTCGATCCGGACTACGGCCTGACCGGCGGCGAAGACGGCGATCTGCTCGGGCGCCTGGTACAGCAGGGCGCGCGCATCGTGTGGTGCGACGAAGCCATCGTGCACGAGCCGGTCGAAGGCGCGCGCCTGTCGTTGCGCTGGCTGCTGCTGCGGGCATTGCGCGGCGGACAGGACTTCGCGCGACACTGGCTGGCGGGAAGTTATGGACAACTCACGTCAACCGGGCGTGTGCGCCTTTTTCTGCGCGCACTCCTGCAGTCGGCGCTGGCGGCCGGGTTGGCGTTGCTGTCCTGGCCACTCGGCCGGCATCGCGCCGTGTATTGGCTGCTGAAGGCATCAGCCAATATCGGAAAAATATCGATTTTACTTGGTTGGCATTACCGTGAATACGGAGGCAAGGACACATGACGACCATGGCGCATCTGATCTTGTTTGTGCTGGCGCTGCCGGCAACCGCGGTGAGTTTATATTTGCTGTTGTTTACGCTGCTGTCGCGTGCACCACCGGCGGCACTGCGCTCGTCACGACGGTTACGCTTTGATATCGTCATTCCCGCTCATAACGAGGCAACGGTCATTGAAAGCGTCATCGCCAGCCTGCGCCAGCTTGATTGGCCAGCCGATAATTTCCGTGTGCTGGTGGTCGCCGACAATTGCACTGATTCCACGGCGACACTCGCGCGCGCAGCCGGCGCCGAGGTGCTGGAGCGCCACGACACCAAACACCGCGGAAAAGGTCACGCACTGGACTTTGCATTCCAGGCGAGCCAGGCGCACGGTTGGGCCTACGCCGTTGTCGTCGTGGATGCCGACACAAAGGTCTCGCCGAATCTGCTCGAGGTATTTGCCGCGCGCATCGAGAACGGAGCCAAAGCTATCCAGGCGCACTATGAGGTGCTGAATGCACAAGTATCGTGGCGCACGCGTCTCATGACCATCGCCCTGGCTTCGTTTCACCGGGTGCGTTCGCGCGCGCGCGAACGCTTGCAGCTTTCCTGTGGAATACGCGGCAACGGCTGGTGCATTACGCACCGGTTGCTGCGCCAGGTGCCGTATCGGGCTTACTCCCTGGCCGAAGATATCGAATACGGAATCGAACTGGGCCTCGCCGGCTTTCGCGTACATTACGCCGATGAAGCGCACGTGGCCGCCATGATGGTGTCGGGTGAGCAGGCGGCAAGTACCCAACGCCAACGCTGGGAGGACGGACGCTGGCAGCTGATCCGCTCGAAAACCCTGCCACTGTTGCGGGCGGCCATGGGTTCCGGCGGCGGAGTCTGTCTGGATCTGGCGCTCGATCTATTGGTGTTGCCCTTGTCCTACGTGGCCGTGAATGTTGCGCTATTGACTGTCCTCGCCGGTGTCGCCTTGCTCTGGGAGCCTTCCATGGAGATATGGTTGTGGCTGGGAATTGGCGGCGGCATGAGCCTGCTGCTCTATGTGTTGCGCGGCTGGCAGCTCAGCGGCGTCGGATTACGCGGTCTCGTGGATTTGTTGCATGCTCCGTTTTTCGTGCTTTGGAAAGTACTGCTGATGTTGCGTGCGCGCAGGTCAGCGGAGTGGGTGCGTACCAAACGGGAACCATCGTGAATGACCGCCGTCGCCGGCACTTCGCCTTCGCGCGCCTGCTCAGCAGCGCGGTAGTCAGTCAGGCCCTGCTTTCCGCCGCCAGCTTTGCCATCGGCCTGATCCTCATTCGGGGCACGACCGACATTCAGTACGGCTATTACATTCTGGCGTCGAGTGCCATTCTTCTGCTGGTTTCTCTCCAGAACGCATTTTTCGGTCCTCCCCTGGCGATTCGCCTGACGCGGCTCGATCGTGCGGGACGCGGTGAACTGGTCGGCGGCCTGTACCGCGAGCAACGCCGGTTTCTGCCGGTGCTCGGCGCCATTACCGTCGTCATGGCGCTCGGCTTGTGGTACGCCCGGGTGCTGGACACCCACACCGGGCCGCTGGTGCTCGCCACGGTGGTCGCGGCGCTGACGATCCTGCATCGCGAGTATTTTCGCATGGTGCTGTTCGCGCACCGCCGGCCGCATGACGTGCTCCGCACCGACATGTTCTATGTCGTGCTGATGGTGGCGGGTGTTTTTGCCGCGACCCTCACGCCAGCACCGGCGGTTACCGCCGTCTTCGCGCTCGGTCTCGCCGCGGTGGCGAGTGGAATCCTGTTGTCGCAGACATTACACCGTCATGAACCCTGGAACATTCAGGGCGCGCCAGGCATCCTGCAAGAAATTGCCCCGCTCGCTGCCTGGTCCACCGCGGGCGCGGCCATTCACTGGACCTTCAGCCAGGGATATATTTATCTGGTCGCCGGTACCCTCGACATCGCCGCCGTGGCGGCGATCGCGGCCACGCGCCTGCTGCTGATGCCCGTGAATCTGCTTTCAACGGGAATCGGCACGCTCATGATGCCGCTGGCATCGGGTTGGCTGCATCGGCACGGCGCCTCGCTGTTGCGGCGACGCCTGAGCCTGTTGGCCTTGGCCCTGGTCGCGGCGACGCTATGCTACTTCGCCGTCCTGTGGTTTTTGCGCGATTGGATTTTTGCCGTCGTTCTCAAGAAGCAGTTCGTGCAGCGTGATGCATTGCTAATGCTGTGGGGAGCCATTCTGCTTGTGACGGTGATCCGCGGCCAGCTGATTTATCTGCTGGCGGCACAAGGACGTTTCCGCGTCCTGACCTTGCTCACGCTCGTGAGCGCCGTGATTGCGCTCACCGCCAGCTACTGGGGAATGCGGCAGTTCGGCGTGGCCGGCGCGCTGGTGGGCATGCTGATTGGCGAACTGATCAATGCGGCGGGTATCGTGATCCTTTCATTCCGTAAAGCACCGCACCCGCTCACCGCCCCGGCTTGAACACAAAGGGGCACTGCGGTTCAACACATTCTGTATAAGTTCCGGTATGCTCAGAGCGCACGTTTCATCTTGATTTTCGGTATCCGCTGCGTCTCGAATGGCATCACCGCGGCCAGCTCCGCCTTGGACAGGAACTCACCCCGGCCTTTCCGGGCCTCGGCAATCAGCGCGGCGATGCGCGCTCGTTCCTCAGGGCTTATTTGGAGTTCGGGAATCATGTCGGGCTCCGTCTGCCCGTCCTCGTGCCCGTTGACATTCCGGCGTATGGGATTGAAGCGCACGGGCGCTTTCTTCGGCTTGGCAGTAAATACCCGACGCTTCCAGTCTCCGAGCGTCCGGCGCCAGAATAAAAGACTGCCCACGCGGTATATCTGCGCGAATCGGGTTTCGGTTATTTCCGCCAGCCAGCGAACTTTGTAATATCCAAAACCTGAAAGCATATTGAAGAACGTGTACCGGCCGTCAATGGCCTGACGCATGCCCATCAGCAGCATGGCTGAACCAGGCGCCAATCGGTTCAGGCGTTCATCGTAGGCCATGTTCAACGCGTAGAGCCCTTGCTTGAACGCACCGCTGATGAATCCGGCGACGGGTATTCCATTGAACAAGAGCACCTGAATCGATACCCGCATTGGCTGCCGTGCATCGAGCAATCCCTTGACGTACTCGACCCGCTCAGGATGCCGGCCAATGTTCGCGTTCGCCTTCGACTGCCAGCTGTGGGGTTCGATGCAGCGGTAGAGTTCAAAAAGCGCCGGGGTGATGGCCGGGTCTGACGACGCCAGCAACTCCACGTTGCCAGCGGCGAGCAGGTGGCGCATCTGTCGGCTGACGTTGGAACGGAACTTATGCTGCAGCGCACAAAAGTACTCGCGCAATGTGCCCCAGCGTATGTGTATGGTGCCGTTCTCCAGGCTCGACCATTGGCGCACCAGATACTCCTTGAGATCGACCGCGGCCGGCGGCGGAAACAGCGATGATGTGTCGTCCTGCTGTTGAAATTGCAGAAAACTCCATTCCTGTTTGCGTCCGAGCAGATAAGCATAAAATGCTTCGCTGACCTGGCTCAGACGCTCGGGCCTCGCCACCACATGCGGCCGATCGGTGTCGTGGGTAACCAGGAAGCCGATTTGGGATGTCCGCAGTCCCAAAATTTTTTGCGTGACCTGTTTGAGTGCCAGGTAGCCGGCGAGCCGGCCGTCGAGAAAGGCAGCGAGGAACCACAGGCGCACACCCCGGCCTCCGGGAAAGCACTCGTCATGCCGGATAAAGTTTTCGAAGAACTCGAAGGTCGAGAAGGGATCCGGCCGCGTGGATGCAAGATTCAACGCGTTGACCTCTTCCCGGAGAGTTTCGGCCTCTTCGAGAGCATGGAAACATCGAACCTCGATCAAATACCTGTCTCCATCGATTCACTTTATTCCTCGAGCGCCACCACGCCTCCGGGGGCGTCGGGGGCAACCCGCATCGAAGGGGAGTGTTGTTTTGTCTGCAAATGGTCCAGCCCGGCTTTGCGCGCCAGTCGCTGCACCACTGTTTTAAGCATCGCCGCCGTCCCGTCCTCGCGCGTCGACAACCCGCGCAGGCCGAGCCGGGTACGGAAAAAGCGGTTGGCGACGTAGACTCGCGCGCGCTGCCGGCTTTGCCTGGTAAAGTGCTCGGTCGAGAGCGAGACATTCACGCTGTCCAGGTTGGTCACGCGGTGTGGCGCATTCTGGGGCCAGGCCACCCACTGCCCCGGCTCAAGATCGTAGACCACCGCTGCCAGGTCAAAATCGTTCTCGTAGGGCAAATACTCGTGCCGGACACCGGCGAAGATGTCTTCCAGGAGCTCGCGCTTCACGTAACGCTCGTCGTGCGCGGGGTAAACCCAGACTCGCTTGCGTCCCCGGATATGCCACAGCACCGAGGCCGGGCCGTCGGCATGGTAGTAGACGAGCGTGTGCGGCGACGAGATGAGCAGCGTTCCCTGGCTGAAGTCGGGCATGAAGTCGGGCATCTGCTCCGCGAGCCGTGCATAGAGCTGATCAATGAGCACGCGATAACGCCGGTCGGCGCGGTCGACCCGGGTGACGTTGAGCCACAAGCGTCCGTTCTTGACTGCCTGCAAAAGCTCGGCACCGCTCACTCCGTCGTGGAGCGCGAGCCGGTTTTCGATCCGGGCAGGATCGGAGCCCATGGTCAATGCGTAGAGGTTTTTCCGGGGGAAATGGTCGAGCAGATCGATCAGCGCGGCGTCCGTAAACAGATCCAGCTCATGCAGATTGTGGGTCGCCACCAGCGGCCGCCGGCCGAAGTCGGCTTTATTTACGTCAAACAACCGGACCGCCGGCATCAGCCTCAGGTGTTCTTTCTGTGGAATTGCCCAGGCGGTGACAAAGAGATCCGCCGGAGAACTCGCCATATGCCTCCATCCTTGACTGAATATGCCGGCTTTGAGCTCAGAAGAGGCCATAAGTACCTGCCTGGTAGAGATATGCGAAATCGCGCAAACCGCCCTGCCAGATTTGCAGCTTGCGGCAAACTGAATACGCAAACGGGTTTGGGTCGGGAAACAAGAATGCGCCCAGGAACCGGGCGCGGTCTGTTCGATAGCGTACTAAATGACCTTTCCTTGTCGCTACAGACAGGAAGAAAGCGCCATTTGGGTGGAGCAGATACTCTAAATCAGTTTCGCGCAGCGCGATCTCGGCACGCTGGCGCCGGGTGATGTCCAGACCGTTACCGTGAAAGCCGGTGAAGGCGCCGGCATCATCGTAAACCAGCGCTGTGCTTTTCCTGGTTCATCGGTTGTTTGCGGAGAAGACAGCGGATTTTACCCTGCACTCCGTGCGCACTATGTTCATTAACGCGCATAGTGTATGGCACGCATAGGTAGCCGTATATCGCCATCCGATGAGAGTCTGTTGATGGTTCACACATCCGATGATGTTGATTCACATGCCGAATATCCCACGCCGGTGTTACACGGACTGCCGTTTGTGCGAGCACCCGGTCTTCATCTTGATGGATTTTCTTTGTAGGCCGCGTTTTCCAAGAAGCCCATGGGCCTGGCCCGGGTCTTGGCTTGCCTAGCCCTGAAAAAACCGAGCAATCCAGCGGTTAAGGGGTCGGTCTTCCAAGAATTTCTGTCGCGTGTGCGGGTTACGGGAGCCGTGCGACCCCACGTTCCATGCCCTGTCGTCCGGGCAGGACGGTGCTGGATGCCGTGCTGGAAGCAGGCGGTATCAATGATTTTGCCTCACCGAACCGGACCAAGCTGTATCGCAAGGGAAAAAAACCGACTTACTCGATGTTCGATAACGCACAGAACCCACGCGTCCGTGCGTATATCGTGCGCAGTTCAGTATGAGCAGAAGCCGAGACCGCCGCCATGGTATTCACAGGTGTTGTTCGATGGCACGATCCTGGTACTTGAAACGAATCTAACGAGAGGAATCTATTATGAAAAATCTATTTGGCAGAAGCTGGGTATGGATGGCTGTGTTGCTGATTGGCCTGGCAGGTTGTGCGGGTACGTCGTCACGCGATAGCACCGGTGAGTACATCGATGATGCCGCGATTACCACCAAAGTAAAGTCTGGAATGTTTGCCGATAAGGAAGTGAGTGGCCTCAATATCAGCGTTGATACCATTAAAGGCGTCGTTTATCTGTCTGGAACCGCCGCCACGAGACAGGAATCCAACAAAGCGGCAACGATTGCGCGTAATGTCGCCGGCGTAAAATCGGTCGTCAACAAGATTCAAGTCAAGTAGCAGATGCAGGAGGCTTGTATGAATTGGGACATTGCCAGAGGTAACTGGACCTTGTTCAAGGGAAACGTGAAGTGGCAGTGGGGCAAGCTGACCCATGATCACCTGAGCAAGATTGCCGGCAGACGTGACCAGCTGACCGGCAAAATGCAGAAGGCTTATGGCGCCACAAAACAGGTAACAGGTAACTGAAGAGCAGGCCAAGGAATTTTTCGGGCCGCATAAGGACCAGGGTCCTCGTGTTTAGCGTTGCTTGAGGAAAAAGAGGTTGCGCACGGGGCTGCCGCGCATAGCTTCTCTGCTTAGTGGCAACAATGCATTAAAAAAAGGAGTTAATCATGCTTTACTACGCTGCAGTATTTTTCGTGATCGCTATCATCGCCGGGATCTTCGGGTTTGGCGGCATCGCCGTGGGCGCCGCCGAGATTGCGCGAATCCTGTTTTTCATCTTTATCGTGATATTTCTCGTCAGTCTCATTATGGGTCTCGGTAAAGGTAAATGGCGCTCCAGATAAGGGCGACTCAGGAAGTTTGAAATACATTCACTCACAATTCAGGAGCTCTAAAATGCAAATACTTCGTCGCCTCACCAAACCCGTCAGTCACCTGGTCGTCCTCGGTCTGCTCGCGCTGAGCCTGCATTTACCCGCGGCGCAGGCCGGCATGATCGGCACCGAAGCGGTGGTCAACGCCGCGCAGGCGCAGCAAAACCGCGAGCGTTTGCACAACGCGTTCAGCCGTGACGACGTGCAGGCCCAGCTCCTGGCCCGCGGCGTGGATCCGGCGCAGGTTCAGGCGCGCATGGACAGCCTGACGGATGAAGAAGTGCAGACTCTGGCGAGCAACATGGATCAGCTGCCGGCCGGCGGTAGCGTTGTCGGTGCCCTGGTATTGATCTTCCTTGTGTTGCTGGTCACTGATCTTCTGGGCCTGACCAACGTTTACCCGTTCGTCAAAAAAAGCCGTTAATCGCATCGTTTTGTATATGATTGAGGTTTAAGCTGCTCGGAATATTCCGAGCAGCTTTCAGTTTATTGCAGCGAGGATAGTGACCACCAGTCTTTCTTTATCCATCCAGAAAATTGGCGCGCAACAGACCAGTGTTCTGCGCTCCCTGGTTTGCTAATAGATGGTGTCTGCTTATTGCTTATTCTTCCTGAACTCACGTCATTCTATCGGCATAAGCATGATTGACATCGCGATGACGGACTTCGTCTCCCCGAATTGCAATGACAAGATCATGCAGCGAAGCGCCCACCGGTAAGCGCCAATACTCGATTGCAATATGCGGCGCCGGAATGTTCTTGATGGAACCGCTGCCGATTTCCGCCAGATATTCTGTATATGAAACAATAGCTTCTTCTTCCAGATATCCGACAATTCGATGACATGTTTTTGGGGTTATCAAATACAAGAAGAAATAGAGGTTGTACATCAGACCTTGCACTATCAGTACGATCATTCTCTCCAGCCATGTCGGCTTGGCAATTTCGATGAACGTCATCAGGTGCATGCGCTCATTTTCCGCTTCATCGAGTAGCGTTTTGATTTTACCGCGATCATCTTGCATGGTGCGCAGGGATCTCAAGTGTTGCAGTGTGCCACCCACCATTCCGGGTACGGCTGCTACCGTCTCCAGAACCACCGCCCGGTGACCATAGCGCTTGGCGAAGAAAAGATCTGCGGGAACGCGCATTGCCTTAACAACGGCTAAGGCGATGTAATCAGAAATGGTTTTCGGTACATGGTGGATAGCCATAAATCAATCCAGACTTGCATGTGGCGCCATAAGTACAAGTCCCGCACAAGATTCCATGGATATTTTAATGAGAGAGAAAGCTTACAGTTAAAACTTATTGCCGTATGTGCGAGATCGTACAGAGGATCTTGGGATGGACGAGTGGAAATTCCATGACGTCACGAGTAATAATGAATGTGCTGTATTCCAGGACATTTGGAAGCGCCACTTTCATTTCGGCGGCGCGACCGAACCGGCGTAGAAGACTTCACACTCTCCGCCTGGAAACAGGCCTCTTCCCTTCTTGAGCAGCTTGAGTGCTGGTCCGGCGAGGGACTTGAGGATATTCGGCTTCTCCACCACCGGTTTCTGGAAGGGGCCGCGTATTTTTTGCCGCACCGTGGCGCAACCCTTGGCGTCGATCAGCGCCATGGTCATGTCATCGAACTGTTCATTGATGAAATCAAGTCTTCCTGCCAGGGCGACCCGGTTTTGTTTCGTCGCCATGGCCACGTCCTGTGCCTGTGCCATGCCGTGCTGGAACTTCCAATCGGAGACAACCGTCCGTATTTCGCTGCGCCCCCCCGATTTCCGGAGGATGCCGGCGAAGTCGTACCCCTTCGTGGCTGCCAGGCCCAGGGGGCCGACAAAGAAGAAGGCGCCTGCGTCGACGAGGCTGAAGTTCTGGCTGGATTTGAAGCGGGCGAACTCCTTGTCGAGATCGCTGCCATGGAACGTGAGGTTCTCGCCTCGCAGGGAAATATCTCCGTCCGCGGTCTGCTTCATCTCCCTCGCGGTCTTTCCCTGCATCGACAGGTTCGCGGAAAAATTCATCGTCCCTTCCGCCATCTTCTGTGGCGATAACATTTTTAAGAACTCCTCGACGTGGAATTGCGGCAGAGCGTATCGAACATGGTAAAGGGGAACAGCGCCTGAAAAGTCCGCCTGCATACTTCCCGACCCCTGCGCGCCGAAAATATGCATCGTGACCGGTTTGAGATTGAAAACCCCATTCTTCCCGTCGGCTGAGAACTTCAAATCGGACATCGTGAAGTCGTTATTGCGTATTTCCTTGCACGAAAGTTCCGCCGTGAAGGAAAGATTCATCAAGAGATCCGGGCTTTTCCCGCCAGGGAATCGAAGGTGGCGCACATCCACGTGGCAGCCCCCGGCCTTGAATTCTCCTCCGGATTGCTTGTCCGTGTAGACGAGAGTCGCGTCCGAAAGGGAAACCTTCGCCAGGTCCAGGACGGCTAACGTTTTCCCGGCTGTGTCCGGGTTCTCGAAATTGAACTTGCCGTCGAGATCCCGTTCGATGGAAATAGCAGGGCGCTTCAACGTGATCTTCCCGATCCGGATTTCCTTTCGGAGCAGCGGAAGAAGATCGATCCCAAGACTGGCCCGACTCGCAGAAACGAGGTCGACACCACGGTTGCGGATGTGCGCATCCTCCAGCGTGACATGCAGCCCCGGAAAGAAGCCAAACTCCAGACTTCCGCCAACGCTGACTTCCATGCCCAAGGCTTCCGAGGCGGCCGCTTCCAGTCGGGGCTTGTTGCTGTCGGCGTCCACGAAAAGAAGCAGAGCTACCGCGACGAGAACGAAGAGTCCCACGAGTCCGCCGACAACGTAGAAAGTGATTTTCAGTGTTTTTGACATGAGTTGGATCCGGATTTACAGGAATCACAAGAATCAGTGGATCAGAGCTGTTGAAATGCTAAACGTTCACTCCCCGCTACAGCCCGCGCGAAACTTTCGTTGTTGGGCAAAGTTCAAAGGCTTATTCATTTGAGTTCACTGGCGGCTCTGCGAGCGACTCGCAACGGTCGCATCCCCGCTGCGCGGGGCCCCTGCTTCCTGCTCGCGCACGCCCTTCCACAACGGCATCACCACCACGCGCAAGCAGGCGTGTGCCGCGCGTAACGCCGCCTCCGCTTGTGCAGCGCTTGGGGCGCGCGCGAAAATAAATCCGAGATAACTCGAACCCTCCGGCAAGGGCACCAGCTCGTAGCCCTCGCGCACGTTAATTACCACTTCCTCGATGTACGGCACTTTCCCGGCCGCCAGCACGCCTTCGACGCGCCGCAGGATGCCGGCCTGCGGGGTCGGGATCATCAGCACTCCCGCGCCGCCGGCTTCGCTGTTCAGCTCCGGGCGTTCGCCCAGAGCATGCCGCAACACCAATTCTTCCAGGCTGGAACCGGTGCCAAAGCGCAGCAGGCGTCCGCATAATCCGCCAATCGTGCGCGCGGCAACTTCCAGTATCCATACTCCATTTTCATTAATCCGGCATTCGGCGTGGATCGGCCCTTCGCGCAGTCCATAGGCCGCGCAGGCGTTGGAGATAGTTTCGCGCAAAGTTTTTTGCGTTGGCGCATCCAGCCGTGACGGCGTGATGTAATACGTCTCTTCGAAATACGGGCCGTCCAGCGGATCGGGTTTGTCAAAGATTGTCAGGATTTCGAGGTTCCCGTTGGTTAACAGACCTTCCACTGCAACCTCAAAGCCGGGAATATATTCCTCCACCAGAATGGTTTCGCGTTCTTCGGCTTCACGCAGCCCGGCACGTGACAGCAATACCTGGATGCGCGCCGCCGCCTGCGTAAGTTGGTCTGGATTATCGGCGCGGATCACGCCGCGGCTGGCCGTGAGCGCCACCGGCTTGAGCACGCAGGGAAAGCGGATGTCCCCGGTCTGCGCGGCCAAAGGGCGCGTGAGATCGAGCGTCCAGTGACGTGGCACCGGCACATGGGCCTCGGCCAGCCGATCGCGTGCCAAGTCCTTGCGCCGCGCCAGATGCACCGCTGCGGTGGGATTGTGGGGCAGGCCGAGTTCGGCGGCGGCGAGTGCCGCGATTTCAGTGCTGGCGTCATCGCTGCCGAGCACGGCCGCGAACGGGCGCTGTTGCGCTTCGTGCAGGATGGTTTGCAGGGAGGCTTGGATATCGCCGAGGTCGAGGTGCAGGCCATCGACGTAGGCACTTACTAAAGAATGCTTGGCCTCGGAGGCGACCAGGACTTCGATGCCGCGGGCCTTGGCCGCCGCCAGGAACGGCGCAGTGCGATAACTGTCGTGCGGAGCGATCAGCAGAATGCGGCGCGGGGCCGCATTCCGAACGGGTGCCGTGACCGCTTTAGAAACCGCCGCCGCCGCATCCGCCACAGGTGCCTTTGCCGCCAACCGCCTGGAACACCTTGTCGAACACAAAGCTCGAATTGGCGAAATCGATCTCGCTGCCTTGCAGATAATTGAGCGCGACCGGGTCGACGAAGACCTTGAAGCCCGGGCCTTCGAGCACGCTGTCGTATTCGTTGTCCACGCTGCTGGCGTAGGTCATGTCGTAGGTCATGCCGCTGCAACCACCGCCCGAGACGAATAAGCGAATGCCGGCGATGTCGCTGTCAGCCTCCTTCAGCAGCTCGGCGAACTTGGCCTGCGCCGTCGGGGTGAGCCGCATTTCGGCATCGCCGATGCGGGTGGAATATTCAATTGCGCCCATAACATTACTCCTCATTCATGAATCCAGATGTAAAGCATGGTACCCGATTCGACTGGAATCAAGAAACCGGCACCATATCACCGCATTTACTGTGGCAATGAACTGTAGCCCTGTAAACCTAATACAATGCATCATTGTCATTTACACATAAGAGGATCGAATGGCACGCACCGTTCGCTGCGCCGTACTGAAACGCGAGGCCGAAGGCCTGGAGCGCCCGCCGCACCCGGGGGCGTTGGGCCAACGCATTTTTGAAAACGTTTCCAAGGAAGGCTGGAAACAGTGGCTGGCACGCCTGGCCACGATCATCAACGAGAACAAGCTCAGCAGCGCCGACCCCGGCAGCATCAAGGTGATCGAGCAGCATATGCTCGGGTTCCTGTTCGGCGAAGGCGCTATGGGCCAGCTCCCGGCCGGCTTCCAGGCCGCCGGCGCCAAAAAATAACTGCGCCTGAAAACCCGACGCTGTCGCTCGCGTCTGCTCGCATGAAAGTCGTCCTGATCAATCCCTACGAGATTGGCCGCCAGCCCTTCGGCCTGGCCGAGCCGGCGGCGTGGCTCGCGCGCGCCGGCTGCGAGGTGCATTGCCTCGATCTCACCCTGCAACGCCTCGACCCCGAAGTGCTGCGCGACGCGCGTGTGGTCGCCATCTATGTCGCCATGCACACCGCCACACGCATTGCGATTGAGGCGATACCGCGGGTGCGGGAACTGGCGCCCAAGGCGCATCTGTGCGTTTACGGGCTGTACGCGCCGATGAATGAAAAGTTGCTGCGCGAGTTGGGCGCGCAAACTGTGCTCGGCGGCGAAGTCGAGCCGGCGCTGGTGTCGCTGGTAGAACGCCTTCGCGCCGGCGATGGCAAAGTCCAAACCGAGCCGGTGGTGAATCTGTCCAAGATAGAATTCATGACGCCCGATCGCCGCGCGCTGCCGCCGCTGGAACGCTACGCGCATTTGCAACTGCCGGACGGCGGCCGCAAGACCGTCGGCTTTGCCGAAGGCACACGCGGTTGCAAGCACCTGTGCCGTCATTGCCCGGTGGTGCCGGTGTATCACGGCACGTTCCGCGTCATCCCGGTGGTCACCGTCATGGCCGATATGCGTCAGCAGGTGGCGGCCGGTGCGCAGCATATTTCCTTCGGCGATCCGGATTTCCTCAACGGCCCGACCCACGCGCTCAAGCTGGTGCAGGCCCTGCACGCTGAATTCCCGGATATTACTTACGACGCCACGATCAAAATCCAGCACATCATCAATCACGCCGAAATGTTGCCGGTATTGAAAGCCACCGGTTGCCTGTTCATCACCGCCGCAGTGGAATCGGTCGACGACCGCGTGTTGGAACGGCTGGCCAAGAACCACACGAACGCTGATTTCGCGCGCGCCCTGGCGCTGTGCCGCGCGGCCGGCATCGCGCTCGCTCCGACCTTCGTAGCGTTCACGCCATGGGCCACGCTGGAAGGCTACATCACGTTGCTCAAGCGCCTGCTCGAACTTGATCTGGTCGAGAGCGTGCCGCCGATTCAATTGGCCATCCGCCTGCTGATCCCGCAAGGTTCGCTGCTGTTGGAGTTGCCTGACATGCAAACCCATATTGGCGAGTTCGATTCCAGGCTCTTGGGTTATCCATGGAAAAATCCTGACGCGCGCGTTGATCGCCTGCAGCTTGCGGTACAAGACTTGGTGATGAAAACCGAAGCGGAAAAATCAAGCCGGTGCGAAATCTTCGCATCAATTTGGAAACTGGCGCATGCGGCGCTCGGCGCGGAGATTCCGGAACTGGTGAATAGCGGGAAGAGTGCACCAATCCCGCGCCTGTCCGAACCTTGGTATTGCTGCGCCGAACCGACGCACCAGCAACTGCAAAGTTTCTAAAGCCCGGAAAAGAGTAGTTGCCGCAGTCTGGGAAAAATGGTGGCCGGGGTCGGAATCGAACCAACGACACGCGGATTTTCAATCCGCTGCTCTACCAACTGAGCTACCCGGCCATGCGATTACGGCTTACGTCCATCCCTGTAGGGCCAATCTGGCCCGGCCTTCCATGGCCGGGCGCTCGGCGGCGCAAATGCACGTTAAGTGCATTTGCGAAATCTCCGCCTCTCCCGCTGCTCTACCAACTGAGCTACCCGACCGGGGAGCGGCGCATTATAGAAGAAGCGGTGGGAGTTTGTAAAAAAGTGTCCGAAAAATCAGCGTCAGGCTGAAATGCGGCTTTATTTGCTGGCTGGCGGGACGTAACCTTCCGGCAGCTGCGAGCCCTCGCCGAAGAAATATTTTTCCATCTCGCCCTCGATCATCTTGCGTGCCTTGGGGTCCATGGGGTTGATGCGGTACTCATTCATCAGCATGGTTTGATGGCCGAGCCACAGCTTCCAGGCTTCCTTCGAGACGCTTTCCCAGATGCGCTTGCCGAGCTCACCAGGGTAAGTCGGGTAATCCAGTCCCTCGGCCTCTTTGCCGAGCTTCACACATTTCACCATATGGGCCATTAGTAATTCCTCAAATAATAAAATCTTATACCCGCCATCCCTGGCGTTACGTTCGTTGATTCGATCAACCCCGGCCGCGCCATCCGTGGCGCGGCGCTCGTCAGCGCGATGACACGTTAAGTGTCATCGCGAATTCCCTGACTCGCCCCCCATTCTCAACTGTTCAAGCAGATGTTTCACCGGTGCGCTGAATCCACGCCTGTCCGGACGGCGGACGTTATACCAGACTGTTTCTTCATTCTCCATTGCCTGATTTGTTCCCCCTACCAGCTGCGCGGGTATGGGCGTGATGTCGAGATGAAAGTGACTGAAGCTGTGGCGCAACGTTGGCCATGGCGATTTTGTCTTAATGTTGATCCCCAGTGTTTTGCGACACCATTGCCGCGCGTTGCCGTTAGTGCATTCGGGAAATCCCCACAGACCGCCCCATAGCCCCACTGGTGGACGGCGTTGCAGCAGCACACGTCCGCGCGTATCGTGGATCATGAGCATGTGCGTGGCCTTGACCGGCGTTTTCTGCTTCGCGACCCGTACCGGAAAATCCTGCGGCGCGCCAAGCTGAAAGGCGTGGCAGGTTTTGCGAAGCGGGCAAAGCGCGCATTGCGGCTTCGTGCGTGTGCACACGGTTGCGCCGAGGTCCATGATCGCCTGCGTATAGTCGGCGACGCGTTGGCGCGGTGTGTGTTTTCCCGCAAGTTGCCACAGGCGTTCTTCCGTCTCGCGCTGGTTGATCGGCGTGCCGACAGCGTGGTAACGCGCCAGTACGCGTTTGACGTTGCCATCGAGAATCGGGTGGCGCTGCTCGAAGGCCAGCGACAGAATGGCGCCGGCGGTGGAAGGGCCGATGCCCGGTAACTCCACCGCTGCTTCGAGGCGGCGCGGGAAATCTCCCGCATATTCCTTCACGATATATTGCGCCGCCTGGTGCAGATTGCGCGCGCGGGCGTAGTAACCGAGGCCGGTCCAAAGATGCAGGACTTCGTCGAGATCGGCGCGCGCCAGCGAACGCACATTGGGAAATTGCGCGATGAAGCGTTTGAAATAGGGGATGACTGTCGCGACCTGAGTCTGTTGCAGCATGATCTCCGACACCCAGATGCGATACGCATCGCGCTTGAGCTTCCACGGCAGGGTTTTGCGGCCATGGCGGTCGTACCACGCGAGCAGCCGCTGACTGAGTGAAGCTTTACTCATGGTTCGCCAGGGCCTCCACCTCGAGAGCAGTGAGCCGGATTTCCCGGCGCAGGAAGTATTTCACCACCACCGGGCCGATCAGCGGCGGGATGAAAAAATCCGGCACCAGTTCGGCAGTGTAATGCAATCGGGTTTTCGCGCCCTCGGCCGCCACACGCCAGTGCTCGCTGCCCTCCCGGAAGTCGCTCTGGCCGGGTACCTCGGTGACGAGAATTTCCGTCTGCGGGCGGGCCTCGATATCCACCATGCGCTTGACGGTCTTGCAGAAGATCAGCACGCAGGCCTCGAGCGTGACGCCCACGCGATGCCGATTGGCGTCCTGCTGTTTCAGGACTTGGCTCTCGACGATAATTTTTGAAACCCGCGGCAGGTGTTCGTAGTCCGTCATGATCTGCCAGACCTTGTCGCGCTTGGCATCGAGTACCACTTCGAACGACACCGTGTAACGGCCGTCGGCATGCGTGGTTTCGAGCAGCTCGATGGTACCGGCCGCGGAAGCAGGGGCCCACAGACCAAGAGCCAGCAAGGCTGTTGCACGGAGCGACACGTTTTGTCGCCGGCTATTTTTTGAAGAACTTGAGCTTGTCTTTCAGTTTTTGCTCCAGCTTCTGTTCAACTTTCTCCTTCACCTCGGTTTTCTTTTCTTCCACCTTGCTCTTGATGAGCGCGCTGGTGTCCACCCGGAATTTGAGTTTGGCAAAGGGGCCGGAGATGACGACCGGGTACTGTCCAACCGTAACCCGGTAATCCAGGGTTGCCTTCGGCAGGTCGGCGGAACCCGCGCCGCTTACGTTCACCAGATCCGGGCTCTGTATCTTGAGATCATTGTTCTGCACGATGCCGTTTTTTATCTGCGCGGTTCCGCTCAATTGCGAGAAGGGTGTTTCGTCTACAGCCTGGGGTTTGAGTTCCGTCAGTTTCTGCAACAGGTTGTCGCGTTGCGCGGTTTTGACAGTGTCGATCATCTTCTTCAAGTCCATGCCCTTGACGGCGCCTTTTTGCACCGAAAACGCCGCAGTGCCATTCAGGGTTTCCATGATTTGGCCGGCATCCAGTCCTTGGGCCGTTACCTTGGCACTTAAATCTGCGATGCCCGTGAACTTGTCGAATTGAAGGGCATCCTTGAGCATCGGCGCCAGTTCTACCGCGCTGACCGATTCATCAACGGCCAGCAAAGGGGTTTTGCCACGCACATCGAGCGAAGTTTTGCCGGCATATTTGCCGTTGTAGAGCTTGGCCTGGTTCGGGCCGAGTGTGATCAGGCCGTTGTTGGCGGTGACTTGTATCGCCACATCGCTTGAGTGCAGGTTCATGGCCTTGAGTTTCTGGATGCGCAGCTTGCCCTGGACGTCGAGCGAGCGCAGCAGGCTCAACGGTATTTCCACCGGCGCTGCCGGTGCCGCGGGTGTTTTCGCGCCGGGCGTGGCTGGAGGAGGCGCCGGCATATAGCGGTCCAGGTCAATCTGGTCCAGTGCCAAATCCACACGGTAACCCGGCTTCTCGAAATTCTTTATGGCGAGTGTCCCGGTCAGGCGGCTCTCATCAAAGCCCAGCGCCAGATTCGTGACTTCCAGAGATTGGGTCTTGAGATCGAGTTTAATCTGTGACTTCAGGTCCAGGTGTTTGCGCACGGGCGGCTTACCACTCTCCACATCGAATGCAAGCTGCACATCCACCGGTTCACCAACAACGATCTTTCCGGTCTGGAGATCGAGATTGCGCACGGCGTATTGGGTGTTGCTGGCCTGATCTTTCCAGGTCAGGTCAGCTTTTCGAATATCAATTTTGTTGACGCTGATGCCGCCGATGCCGGGTTCTTTGCCGGGAACGGTTTTCTCGGCGGCGGCTTCCGTTTTGGATGGGGTAACGAGATCGTCCCAGTTGGTTTTGCCGGCGGCGTTTTTCGCGAGATTGAGCTTGAGTCCGTCGAGGAAAACGGTGTCCACGATTACGCGTTTGCGCAGCAATGGCAGCAGCTCCACTTTGGCGCCGGCAGCGTTGATGCGTACAAAGGGCTCTTTGCCGAATCCCGGTGCGTTGCTGAGTTCGAGCTTGCCGGTCTCGATGCCGATCCAGGGAAAGAACGACCAACCTAGCTTGCCCTCGATGGTCAGCTCCCGTCCGGTCTTGTCTTTGACCACTTCTATAATCTTGCCCTTGTAATCGTTGGGATCGAAGAGCAGCGTCAGGGCGACGGCGAGGACGATGAAAAGAGTTAACAGCCCGCCGAACACAATAGCCAGAATTTTCAGGGTTTTTTTCAAGGGTCCCTCCGGGGAGATGGAGCGGGTGATGGGAATCGAACCCACATCTAAAGCTTGGGAAGCTTTCATTCTGCCACTGAACTACACCCGCTTAAGTGGCTAATTCTACGGGGGGGCGCCAATAGCCGCAATTGGCCCAAGTATTGCAAGATTATTGGAGAAACCAGTGCCAGCTGAAAATAGCCGGCATGGGAAGGAGTCTGCCTTGACTGCCCGAAACATTATGCCGCAAGCGCCAAAGGAAGCTGATCCATTGCTGATCAGCTATCTCGATGCCATCGTGGCGCTGACATGCCAGCGTGAAGCGCATGGGCTCACGGCGTCTCTGATCGATTCCTTGTGCCAGCACGTGCAGGCGGAGCGATTCCGGTTGCTGGCGGTTTCTCATCTGAACAATGATTCCGATTTTGACGAAAACAACATTCAGGGAGCCGTCGTACGCGATTGGCTCGATCCCCTGTCCACGCCGATTCCGATCAGGCACGACAAGGACCTGCTGGCCTGCGCGCGCACCAAGGACAGAATTAGTCGCAAGATTCCCGTTACCGGCGGCCGCCGACTGGTTCTGCCGATTTTGGGCGTGAGCAATGTCACTGCGTTGCTGGTGATCGAAGGAATGCGCGAGCTTGGCAGTGAAGACGGGGTGCTCGCGCGGCTTGTGCAAATATTCAGTAATCAGTTGTATCTGCTTTCCCGCAACGAGCTGGATGGGCTGACCGGCTTGTATAACCGTCAGTCATTCGACGAGCGCATTAAACATCTGGTGCTCAATGCAGGGCATGATGAGCGGCGCGCGCGCTCATCTGTCGCGGCGCCACATAACTGCCTGGCTCTGCTAGATATCGATCACTTCAAAATGGTGAATGACAGGTACGGGCATCTGTACGGCGATGAAGTGTTGGTGCAATTTGCGCGTCTCATGAGCCACTCGTTTCGGCATCAGGACATGATGTTCCGTTATGGCGGTGAGGAGTTTGCCCTGGTCCTGGTCGGCATGACCTCCGAGGCCGCCGTACCGGCGCTGGAATTTTTTCGCCTGTCCTTGGAGGCTTACGAGTTTCCGCAGATTGGTTGCAAGACCGTGAGTATTGGTGTGGCGGGCATATCCCCCGGTGAGAGTGTGGATACGATCATCAACCGGGCCGACAAGGCGATGTATCACGCCAAGCAAAACGGGCGCAATCAGGTGTGTTGTTACGAGACGCTGGTGGCGAGAGGAAAACTTGCCCCGGTATCGGTGATCACGGGCGACATTGAGTTGTTTTGATCGCACGCCTCTCCGGCGTGCGTTATTCCAAGGCTAGCATTACAATACTTGCACTGATCGCGCCAGCTTGCCTGTTGCTGGATGTTATCCCTAATCCATGAAGATCATACTCAACGGTCAGGAAAAGAGCTTCAAGGCCCCGGTGACGATAGCCGCGTTGGTGCAGGAAATGGGGCTATCCGAGCGGCGTGTGGCGGTCGAGGTCAACCGGGAAATCGTGCCGCACAGCCGGCACGGCGAGGTTGTACTGAAAGACAATGATCGCGTAGAGGTTGTATTCGCTATTGGAGGAGGCGGCAAATGGCGGTAACCGCTGAAACAATCCGTAAGACCACGGACGACCCGCTGGTGATCGCCGGGCGGATGTATTCGTCGCGCCTGCTGGTGGGCACCGGCAAGTACAAGGATCTCGAGGAGACCCGGCGCGCCGTGGAGGCGAGCGGGGCCCAAATTATCACCATTGCGGTGCGTCGCACCAATATCGGCCAGAATCCGAACGAACCGAGCCTGACCGACGTCTTGTCACCGGAAAAATACACGTACCTTCCCAACACCGCCGGTTGTTACAGCGCCGAGGACGCCATACGCACCTGCCGCCTCGCGCGTGAACTGCTCGACGGTCATGATCTCGTGAAATTGGAAGTTCTCGGCAGCGAAAAAACGCTATACCCGGATATCCCCCAAACGCTGGCGGCGGCCGAAGTCCTGATCAAGGACGGCTTCAAGGTCATGGTGTACACCAATGATGATCCAATCGTGGCCAGGCGTTTCGCCGAAATGGGCTGTGTGGCCGTTATGCCGCTGGCCGCGCCAATAGGTTCCGGGTTAGGCATTCGCAATCCGTACAACATCCGCTTTATCGTGGAAGAAGGCACGGTGCCCATTCTGGTGGACGCCGGGGTAGGCACGGCCAGCGACGCGGCGATTGCCATGGAGCTTGGTTGTGACGGCGTGCTGATGAACACCGCCATCGCCGGGGCACAGAACCCGGTGCTCATGGCGCAGGCCATGAAAAAGGCGATCGAGGCCGGCCGCGATGCCTTTCTCGCCGGGCGCATGCCGCGCAAGCAGTATGGTTCACCGTCCTCGCCGCTCGGCGGGACGTTTTTTTAATAGCGTTTACCGCGGGGGACGCGGAGAACGCAGAGAAAGACAAAAATTAACTTTTTAAATCTCTGCGTGCTCTGCGATCTCTGCGGTGAAATTTCTTAAATGGCCGAGCACATCAGGTCGCTCCGAACCATCCGCAGTTTCGTGCGCCGTGACAGTCGCATCACGCCGGCGCAGGCGCGCGCACTGGCACAGCTCTGGCCTCGCTATGGCATTCCGGAAGGGCCGGAACCACTGGATTGGCCGACCGTTTTTGGACGCCGTGCAACAGTGGTTCTCGAAATCGGTTTCGGCAATGGCGAGGCCCTGGCCGCGGCGGCTGCGGCGCATCCGGAAAATGATTATCTGGGCATCGAAGTGCACCGCCCTGGCGCGGGCAGTCTGCTGCGCCGACTGGAGGCGCAGGAACTGGGCAATGTGCGCGTGATGTTGGCCGATGCGAGCGAGGTTCTGGCACAGCGAATTGCCGATGCGTCACTCACGGCGGTGCATCTTTTTTTCCCCGACCCCTGGCCCAAGAAACGCCATCACAAGCGTCGTCTGGTGCAGCCGGAATTCGCCGCGCTCGTGACACGCAAACTTGTAACGGGCGGTTTTTTTCATCTGGCGACGGACTGGCTGCCATACGCGGAACACATGGTAGCGGTATTGTCGCGCACCGAGGGGCTGGTTGACGCGAGCGGGACGGCGTTGATTCAGAAGCTGGTGGCGGAGCGTTTATCGACCCGCTTCGAGCAGCGCGGGCGCAGGCTGGGCCATGAGGTGCGGGACCTGGTGTATCTTCGAAAGGCCTGATCAGGCTCCGCGGCTGCTTAATTTTCCCCGATTGACGAGCTCTTCTTTTTCCTTGCGCGACAGCAGGCGCAATGAACATTCGCGAATCAGCGCCTGGGAACGGCTTTCGCAGACTTCCTGATAGCGCAGAGTGACCGGCCGGCGACTGCGCGTGTAGCGCGAGGCGGTGCCCTCATTGTGCTGCTGCTGGCGGCGCTCCAGATCGTTGGTGATGCCGGTGTAGAACGAGCCGTCGCTGCATTCGATGATGTACACGAACCATGGCTGATCCGCGGCGGCAGCGCTGCCATCCCGGCGGACTTCGGGTCGATATTCCTGTGGCATGAGAACCTAATTGAGGTTGGCGACGATCTGTCTCAGCTCGGCAATGCGTTTGTGCACGTCAGGCGCATCGCCCGAACCCGGTCTCTGGCTGAGATAGGATTGATAATTTTCCAGCGCGGCACGGAAGCACTCAAGTTGTTCATAGATGCGGCCGCGATCGCGCACTTCATCGGGTTGCTCGGGCTGGATCAGCAAAATCTGGTCAACCACGCTGAGCGCCTTGTCGAACTGTTCGCGGCGCAGGTACGCGCCCTTGAGGTTGCGCAGCATGCGCACCAGGATTTCCTTCTTGCCGGCGGCGGTGAGCAGGCGTTCGAGTGGCGCGTTCACGGATTCGGCCGGGCCGTAGGTCTCCTCGAGAATCTCTTCGAGGTCCTCCTTGCTAAGCAGGCTCCCGCCGGAGAACGGGTCGAGCACGACCTCGCCTTCGCGGGTGGCAAATTTAACCAGAAAGTGGCCGGGAAATGACACGCCTTTGAGCGGCAGGCCCAGGCGGCGTCCGACTTCCATGTAAATGATGGAGAGCGTGATGGGTATGCCGCGCTTGCGATCCAGCACTTCGTTCAGGAAGCTGTTGCGCGGATCGTCGTAGTTCTCGGTGTCGCCGGAAAAGCCCTGTTCCACGAACAGGTACTGGTTGAGGGTTACCAGGGTATCTTCCAGACCGGCCTGCGCGGGCAGCCGCTGTTGCACGCTGGTGGCAAGCTCATCAATCTGCCGCAAGTAGGCATCGACGTCCAGACCGGGGTATTCCTCGATCGCAATGAGAAGGGCTGCTTCTGCCAGATTCAGGTCCTGCTCGGAGGTTTTGGCGATTTGGGCGAGACGTTCGTGCATGAGTGATTCCATATTCAGCCGTCCATGACGGCGCAGTTCCATAATGTTCTGGTTAAGGATAGCAGACGTAGGAAAGCGCGGACGGCACCGGCGGGTCCGGAGAAACACAAGGCCATTCAGGGAGTTGAACGGTATTTTTGGTGTGAAACCGAAAATGAAAACGTGTGGAGGGCTATTTGAGGCACGCCGGCACGATGGCGATTTCCATTTTGTCATTGACTGCCGTGTCGACCACGGCGAACTGCCGATTGACTGTGACTTGCACGGTGTCTTCCTTGAGCGCGTTTTCCCAGTTTCCGCCGCGTGCTCGTAGCCACTCCAGGAGCGCGCACAAGTCGGCGACCGACTCCGGTAACGCGACCTCCTCGGACGAGGAACCCACCTTATCCACAAGTGTTAAAAAATAAAGGATTTTTGCCATATTGACGGGTCCGGGATGTCAATATTGAAGCGTGTTTGGGTGTGTTTTAGCTGTGTTTACGCAAGTGGCGCGCCACTATTTAACCATCCATCAGGGCGTAAAACAGTCGAGATCATTGGCGAATTGCGTCGGCCCGGCATAGTGCTGACGAACGGCGGCCAGAGTTTCCTCCTCCTTCCCCAGCGTGCGCAGCATGCGGTGCGATAGAACCAGTTGCTTCACCTGCGCCTGCTGCGCGATTCGCCCAATGATCGAAGGCGGCATGTGCAGATCACGTTCGACGCCGCTGGCGCCCTCGGGCACGGCGTTGTGTGCAATCAGGATATCGGCACCCTGCGCCAAGCGCCCAAGTTGTTCGCCGCGACCGTTGGTGTCACCGCTGAAAACCATGCTTTTCCCGCCCGCCGTGATGCGCCAAGCCAGCGCCGGAATGTTTCCGTGGGTCACGGGGATGGCGCTGGCATACAGTCTGTTATTGGCAAACGGATACACGATTTCATCTCCCGGTTTACGACCGGTTTTGAGCTTGTCGGATAACGGACGCACGTCCTGCGGTTGGAGTTTGTAGTCGCCGCGTCCCAGCGGATTCAAAAAATCACCGAGATAGCGATAGGCGCCGCGCACGCTATCGAACAGAGCGCGTACGAACGAGACCGTGGACGGCATGAACTTGTTTCCGGTGGGACCGTAGATTGGCAGCGGTCGCGAGCGGTCCTCGAAGAATGACGACTTGATCAGTGCCGGCAGGTCGGCGGTGTGGTCGGCATGCAGATGCGTGAGCAGGATGACATCGAGATCCGATACTGTGGCTCCGGATTCACCGAAACGCAGCGCGCCGCCGCCGCCCATGTCTACCAACGCTCGCGGCTTGCCTTCCACCCACACGAGATAACTGCTTGAGGCTCGGCGGCCCTGCAATTCCGGACCACCGGAACCCAGCACCTGCACCTGGACCGGCGCGGTGCCGCAGGTCTGCGCCGGTGCGGTCGAAAGCCAGACAAGGCCGAGCAGGCCCACTACCAGACGCGCGGTCAAGCCAGTTCCATTCGCTGGATGCGATCGAGACGGATGCTCAGGGTTTCGTCCTGGCTCCCGCGGCAAATGAGGAACTCCTCGTGATTGATGGTTTTGAGATCGAGCGGCAGCACTACCTGATCGTAATGCACGTTGGCATCGTTCCAGCGCAGATGCAGTTTCTGCCGGTGCATGATGGCCAGCTCGTATTCTGAATGGCGTGCGCAGGCGATCGGGGAATACGAATCCTGATTCAAGGGTTCAGTCATTTTCGCGTTGTACCTCAAGGCTCGTCAGTTCGCCATCTACGTCGACCTCGACTCGAAACACAATTGGCCGGCAGCAGACATAGCAGTCTTCCACGTATTCCTGGTTTCCGCCCGAGGTGTCGACCCCGGTCTCAAACGTTTCACCGCAATAGGGGCACTGTACGTTTTGCAGATTGGTCACTACCAGCAGTCTAACAGGGTTTTTTCATGCCCCTTCAGAAGGCCCGGGGTTTCCGACACGGTTGCATCGGGCCCGGGGAAGGCTTAAGCTGAGTGAGAACAAAAGGAGAACATTTTGCCGACCGACCGTTCCCGCCAGGTATATGACTTCGTCCGCGCCTACACCCTGCGCCACGGCTATGCACCCAAGCTGCGGGAGATCGCCGGCCATCTCGGCATTCGCTCGCGCGGCGTGGTGCACCGCCACCTGCGCGCGCTGGAAGACGAGGGGTTGTTGCGCATTGAGCCGGACCGGGCGCGCGGCGTACGCCTGCGCGGGCGGGTGGCCGCGGGACGCCCGCTGACGTTGCCCCTGCTCGGGCGCATCGCCGCGGGGCAGCCGATCGAGGCCATTCCCGGCGAGGACGAGATCGATCTTTCCGAATTTTTCGTCAACCGCAACCGCTTCGTGCTGCGCGTGGCGGGCGACTCCATGATCGAGGACGGCATTCTCGACGGTGACATGGTGGTGGTGGAAAAACGCGACTCGGCCGATAACGGTGAGATCGTGGTGGCGCTCATCGACGGCACAGAGGCCACGCTCAAGCGCTTGCAGAAGAATCGTGATGACAGTGTCACCCTGCGCCCGGCTAACAGCCGCCTGTCGCCGATGCGCTACGCGGCCGCGCGCGTGCGTATTCAGGGGGTAGTCGTAGGGCAATTCCGTTCGTATCGGTGAGGAACAAAGTGCCAAGCGCACGAAGAATTCACAGGATTTACAGGATTGTTCAGGATTAACTGGATAACTTTCAAAAATCTTTAATCCTGTTAATCCTGTCTATTTTTTTACGTCTTGCGATGAACGAACCCGGGAACTACTGGCCGCGGGCCATTCTGCACATCGACATGAACGCCTTTTTCGCGTCGGTTGAGCAGCGTGATTTCCCCGAACTGCGTGGCAAGCCGGTCGGCGTCACCAACGGCGAGGTTGGCACTACGCTTATCACCTGCTCGTACGAGGCGCGCGCTTTCGGCGTGAAAACCGGCATGCGCGTGTACGAGGCACGCCGGCTTTGCCCCAAGCTCATCCAGCGCCCGGCGCGGCCCAAGGTCTATGCCGCTGTCTCCACGCGCATCATGTATGCGCTCCGCGACATCAGTCCGGACATAGAGGTGTTCAGTGTGGATGAGGCCTTCATTGACGTCACCCATTGTCAGCGCCTGCACGGAAGCCCTGAGCACATCGCGCAGCTCGCGCGCCAGCGCATCCATGACATTAGCGGCGGGTTGCCCTGTTCCATCGGTCTGGCCGGCAACAAATCCACCGCCAAGATCGCCTCGGACCTGAAAAAGCCCAATGGCCTGACCCTGATCCCGCCGTGGGAAGCGCGTGAACGCCTGAACGAAATTCCAATGGAGAAACTGTGTGGCCTGGGCCCGCACATCGCTGAATTTTTATCCTTATACGGCGCACGCACCTGCGGCGATGTTGCGCGCCTGCCCCTGACGGTGCTGGCGCGCCGTTACGGCGTGACCGGGAAATACCTGTGGCTTGCCTGTCAGGGCCGGGATACCGAACCGCTGCTCACCGAAGTCGCCCCACCGAAATCCGTCGGCCACGGCAAGGTGCTGCCGCCGCATACCGCCTCGGCGCCGGTGATCGAGGTTTACCTGCGGCACATGTGCGAGAAGGTGGCGGCGCGCCTGCGCCGTTACGACATGCAGGCGGGACGGCTGTACGTCGGCCTGCGGCTGGAGGCGTCTGGCGAAACCGTCGACCAACTGTTCGCGTTGCCGTATGGACCGCCCGACGGCAAGCGGCTGTTCGGGCTGGCGTTGAAGTTTCTCCGGTGTCGATGGCAGGGCGAAGCCGTGACTCACGTGCAGGTGACGGCCCTGCGTCTGCGGGGCGCCTGCGGGCAGCTCGAGCTTTTCCCTGCGCGGGATAACCGTGTTACGCGCCGTGTCGGCGCCATTGACCGCATCAACCTGCGTTATGGCGAATTCACCGTCGCCCCGGCGACCCTGCTTGAACGTTCCACCATGCCCAATGTCATCGCCCCTGCCTGGCGCCCGGATGGGCACCGGCAGCACATACCGGATTGAGCGCAGGGTCGGTCAACTGCGCAAATAAAAAAGGGTTAGCGTTTCCGCTAACCCTTTCTATTTAGATCAGGAGATAACTATTTCTTGATGTAGTAGCGGTACACGCCACGCGAGTCTTCCGTCATGCCAAGCAACTTGTGCCCGGTGGAATTGGCCCAAGTGCTTACCTCGCTGGGAGAGGCCTGGCAGTCACTGATCAGCTTGATATTCTGATCTGTCTTTATCTGTGTCATTACCTTGTTGGCTTCCAGCACGGGAGTGGGGCATGGATGACCCGTGACGTCCACCGACCGTTCCACCGGCCAGAGGTCGCCTTTCAGGATATAAAAGCCGAAGCCCTTGGGCCGGGTCCGGTCGATGAACAGAAGCTGGTTGTTGGTCTGTTTGGCCCAGACGTAAAGATCATTTTCCATGCTTGGATAGTCGCTGATCAGCAGCAGCACCTGGCCTTCCTCCAGCGTGCGCATGGTGCGGCGCAGCGAAGGTAGCGGTCCGGGTGATGCCAGTCCGTTCAGATCGAGCGTGATCTGCGGCTTCATGGCAGGCATGGCATGGGTTTTGGTGTTAGCGGTCATGTTTTATGCCTCGTGTCCTTGGGGTTTCAAAATAGTCAGGCATTAACTTGCAAAGGGCATGCCAGCTGCTTTCAGGCCGGATTTATTAGCCAAATCAAAGAGAAATTCAAAGCGGCATCGGCAGAAGCGGGGACAGGGCCGGTAGAAATGCCGGAGAAAAGACGGACAAAAGGCGTATTCGGCATGTAATCGGGTTTCTGACCGTACCAGAGGGCTGTGAATCAGGTCGACCATGATGGTGAGATTGAGCCATGTCTCTGGCACGGAACTTGAATCACTTTTCACCATAACAAGCATTAAGGGGTGCCGTTATGAATCCGATCGTTCTCCTATTGGACGACAGCAGGGAGAATCATGAGTTACTGCCACGGATGCTTAAGGGATTGCCCGGAATGGAAACCATTCAGACCGTGTGTTTCGCCAGCGGTGGCGAGGCGCTGAGCTGGTGCCGCGAAAACGAACCCGACCTGTGCGTGGTGGATTACCACATGCCAGGCATGGACGGCATTACTTTCATTACCGAGGCCCGCAAACTCTCCCGTTTCGGCGGGATTCCCATGATCATGATCACCGGTGCCGCCGACCTGGACTTGCGGCAGCGCGCTATCATGAGCGGCGCTAACGATTACCTGACGCGCCCGGTGGATGCGAATGAACTCAAAATGCGCGTCTACAGTTTGCTGTCGCTACGCGTGAGCCTGGTCAATCCGCTGGAGCGGGTAGAGCGCCTGGCGCACGATGTGGAGCTGCTCGAGCGCCAGGCGCTCGAGCGCGAGCACGAACAGATCATCTTCAAACTTTCCCAACTCAGCACCTCGCGCGACGAGGAAACCGGCAACCACATGCACCGGGTGGCGCACATCTCGCGCCTGATCGCGCAGGAGCTGGAACATGACGACCCGTTCTGCGACATGATTTATCTTGCGGCGCCGATGCACGATATCGGCAAGGTCGGTATTCCGGACAAGATCCTGCTCAAGCCCGGAAAGCTCACGCCCGAGGAATGGGAGGTCATGAAGACGCATACCACCATTGGTTATGACGTTCTCAGGGATTCCAGCTCACCGCTGCTGCGCATGGGCGCAGACATAGCGCACTCGCACCACGAAAAATTCAACGGTCAGGGATATCCCCGGGGTTTGGTGGGTGAAGCGATACCGGTGGTGGGACGCATCGTGGCCGTAGCGGATGAACTGGATGCCCTGCTGTCCGTGCGCCCGTACAAGCAGGCGTGGAATCTCAAGGATGCGCTGGAACAGATGCGGCGCGGGAGCGGGCGGCACTTCGACCCTGCCTGCATCGATATCATGTTGCGGCACATCGATACGATTCTGGATATTCAGAAAAAATTTGCCGACGTATCCGAAGCGGTTCAGTCTGTCGTATCGCCTCTGCGGCGCGGCGTAGCCTGACCATCCGGCGCGAAGGCGTCGGGTTCAGCGTGCGGGAACTGGTGCTGCTTCAGGAGCCGGTACCGGATTCTCGAACTTGCGTTTGTACCAGAAAAGCCCCAGACGTTCGCGCAAAGCACTGCTGCTCAGATGTAATCCGTAGGCAGACGGAAAATATCCCAGCGTTTCACGGTCTTCCTTGTTGAGTGTGGCGAATCCCGTTGGCGCCGGAATGGTGCCGATGCCCTGGTTCTCGAATGACCACACGGCACGCGGCATGTGCGCGGCGTGAGTGACGAGATAGACGTGCCGTACTCCCGCCTCGGCCAGCATCTTTTTCGTGTAGCGTGCGTTTTCATGGGTATTGGCGGATTTGTCTTCCATCCATTTAACCTCGACCCGGAAATCCTGCGTCAGGGAGTCCTTCATCAGTTCCGCCTCCGGGGATTTTTCGCCGTAGGGAGCGCCGCCACTGACCAGAATGGGCAGGCCCGTGAGACGATGCAGATGTGCGCCATAGCGCAGGCGCTCCAGTGTCGCACGGTTTACGCTATCGCCAGCGCCATATTCCAGCGCCTCGGTGTAGCGACCCCCACCCAGAATGACGATGGCACCCGGCAGTGATGCGGTGTCGGTCGCGGGCGTCAGCCGCAGCGGTGGAAAGCGCGACTCAATTCCTTGCATCAGCTGATATCCGGTCAGCGGCAAACTCAGAACCAGCAGAGCAGCGAGACTGGAAAAAACGATGAGACTGCCGACCAGCAGCCAGCGGATCTGGATAAGAAATCCCAGGAAGGCGATGACGATAATAATGCCCGGTGGAAGCAGGAAAAGCGCCTGTAACTTGGGAATGACATCCACCATAAATTAGAAGGAATGTCCGGCCGCCTGCTGGTCGGCGTGATAGGAGGAGCGCACCATCGGCCCGCTGGCGACGTTGCGGAATCCCATCGCACGTGCTGCCTGGGCGAACTGATCGAATTCCTCGGGTGTCACGAAGCGCACTACCGGCAGATGATGCCGGCTCGGCTGCAGATACTGGCCGACAGTGAGCAGTTCGCAACCGTGTTCGTGCAGATCACGCATGACCTCCAGAATCTCTTCATTGGTTTCGCCAAGGCCGACCATCAGGCCGGATTTGGTCGGGATGCCGGAGTGACGCTCCTTGAAGCGGCGCAGCAGTTCCAATGAGTGCCGGTAATCCGCGCCCGGGCGCGCGGCCCTGTACAGACGCGGTACGGTTTCCAGATTGTGATTGAACACGTCGGGCAGCGCCGCGCCCAGGGCATCGAGCGCCACCTCCATTCGTCCGCGGAAATCCGGCACCAGAATCTCGACCGAGGTCGCCGGTGTATGCCGGCGCACCGCGCGAATGCAGTCGGTAAAGTGCGCGGCGCCACCGTCGCGCAGGTCATCGCGGTCGACCGAGGTGATGACCACGAATTTGAGTTTCATCTCGGCCAGTGCGCGCGCCAGATTTTCCGGTTCATCGGGATCGAGCGGCAGTGGACGCCCGTGCGCCACGTCGCAGAACGGGCAACGGCGCGTGCACAGACGGCCCATGATCATGAACGTGGCGGTACCGTGACTGAAGCATTCGCCGAGATTCGGGCACGAGGCCTCCTCGCACACCGTGTGCAGCGCATGCGCACGCAACAAATTTTTCAAGCGGCCGACCTCGGGATGGGTCGGGCTCTTGGCGCGTATCCAGGCCGGTTTACGCAGCAGATCGGTCTGCGGCACGATTTTGATGGGTATGCGCGCGGTCTTGGCCGCACCTTTTTGGTCGATGGGTGCGCGAGTTGGCGATTTGTCGTTGTTCACGCTATTTACTGGGGGTTATCCGGTGAATCGTTGCAGTCAGTATAACCCAGCTCGCGGGTCAGTTTTCCGATCAGTCCCTGGCCGATAGTCTTCAGGTTGGCGTGGACGTCCAGATCGGCCAATTGCGTGACCGGCTGTCCGTGATAACCGCAGGGGTCAATGCGGGAGAATGGCCCAAGGTCCATGTTTATATTGAGCGCCAGACCGTGATAGCTGCGCCCCTGTTTCACGCGCAGTCCGAGCGCGGCAATTTTGCCCGCCGCCGTGTAGACCCCGGGCGCGCCCACGCGGCGCTCTCCCTGGATTCGGTAGTCGGCCAGCAGGTTGATAACCGCCTGTTCCATGGCGGTGACGAGGCGTTTCGGCCCCCAGCCACGGCGCTGCAGATCCATGAGAATGTAAATCACGATCTGACCCGGTCCATGATAAGTAATGTCACCGCCGCGATCGGTGTATGCCAGCGGAATGCCATCGATATGTGTTTGCGTGCCATCGCGGCCCTTGAGGCCCATCGTGAATATCGGGGGATGTTCAAGCAACCAGATTTCATCCGTTGTATCGGGGGTGCGCGCCAAGGTGAATTGTTGCATGGCACGAAACGCATCGGCGTAATCCACGCGCCCGAGAGTGCGCAGTGTCACGGTTTCGGCGGATGCGGCGCTGTGTGCCGCTCGCATCAGTCCGCCTTTCCCTGGATGAAGGCCTGCTTGTAATCCTTGTATAGCGCGAACATCCTGGTATGCATTGGGCCCGGTTTGCCGTTGCCCACCGGTTTGTCGTCGATGCGCGTGATTGGCAGAATCTCTTTAGTGGAACTGGTCAGCCATACCTCGTCTGCCGAGGACAGCGTTTCAAGTTTTACCGGCAGCTCATCGCAGTTGATGCCGTGAGCACGCGCGATCTCCACGACCAGGTCGCGCGTGATGCCCGGTAGAATGAAAGATCCCTTCGGCGCCGTGATGAGACGGCCGTTTTTGACGACAAATATGTTGCTGGCGGCGCCCTCGGTAACGACTCCGTCGCGCACCAGAATCGCCTCCACGGCGCCCTGGTCAATCGCCTGTTGGCGCAGCAGGGCGTTGGCCAGCAGGGCAATCGCCTTGATGTCGCAACGCGCCCAGCGGATGTCAGCCGTGGTCACGGCCGCCACGCCCTGCGCCAGTTGCTCCGGTGGGGAATATTTGAGCGGCTGGGCGTAGGCAAATACCGTGGGTGTGATATTGGGCGGGAAGGCGTGGTCGCGCGGCGCCACGCCGCGCGTAATTTGCAGGTATATGGACTGATCGTCTTTGCCGTCCTTTTCCAGCAGGCGCGTGAAAATGCTGTTCCACTCCTGCGCCGTGTGCGGATTGCGCAGACGAATGGCGGCCAGGCTCGCATCCAGACGCGAAAGATGGTGCGCCAGGCGGAACAGACGGCCGCCAAAGACCGGAATCACCTCGTAGATACCATCACCGAAAATGAAACCGCGATCGAAGACAGATACCCTGGCCTGATCGGGCGGGAGATACTGGCCGTTGAGATATACCTGTGACATGGGATGGGTCATGCGTGATAACCGTTACTGTAACCAGAGCTGAACCCGGTCGATAGTGCGCTGGAAAATATTGCCCATTCCAACCTCCTGCAGCGCCACCAGGGGGTATTCGGCATATGGTTTCCGGTCCAGTTCAAGCGCCAGGGTGCCCATGACCTGTCCCTGTTGCACGGGTGCGGACAGTGTCTCCTTCACCACCAGTCGTGCATGCAGTTTTTCATGCCAGCCACGCGGGAGGGTGAGGTACAGGTTGTGACGTATGCCGAGCGGCAGCATGGATTGATTGCCCATCCACAGGCGTACGCGCAGCGCGGGAACATCGGCGGCGTAGAGCAGACGCGTCTCAAAATGGCGGAAGCCGTGCTCCAGGAGTTTCTGTCCGGCGCTTACCCACGCGCTTTCATCTCGCGCGCCGAGCACCGTGGCGATGAGTCGCATACCGTCATGGTTGGCCGAGGCGCTGAGACAGTATCCCGCCGATCGGGTCTGTCCGGTTTTCACGCCATCGACACTTGGATCCCGCCATAACAGTGCGTTGTGGTTGTACTGGGTAATATCGCGGTAGGTGAATTCCTTCTGCGCGAACCACTTGTAGTATTCCGGAAAATCCCGGATCAGCGCCGAAGTCAGGCGCGCGAGGTCATGCGCTGTTGATGCATGCCCCTTCTCATCATGGCCCGTGACATTCACGAACACGGTCTGGCGCAACTCAAGTGCGCGTGCTGTCACGTTCATTTCCATGACGAAATTGGCTACGTTTGTTGCTGCGTGTTCCGCGAGCGCGATGGCCGCATCGTTGGCAGAAACCACGATCATGCCCTTGAGCAGTTCTTCTGCACTGGCGGTGGTTCCGGGGCGCAGGAACAGCCGCGCACCGCTGGTTTTTGCGGCTTTTGGGCCGATGGCAATCTTGTCATCGAGCTGAAATTTTCCGGTCTTCAGTTGCCCGAAGAGCACATAAGCGGTCATGAGCTTGGTGAGGCTGGCGGGAGCCAGCGGCTTGTCACTGTTCCGTCCCGCCAGTATCTGGCCGCTGTCGTGATCCACGAGTATCCAGGCCGGGGCATCGATGTCAGGTGGGGGAATCTCGGGAGGCGCCGCCGCGGTACGTCCGCAAAGCAGCCCCACAAGTAGCAGGCCGAAAAATTTCTTAAAACCCATAACAAAATGAATTCAAACCACGGGGAACACGGGGAAAGGCAGATAGAAGCAAGAGTGGTCTTTCTGTTTTTCCAATATCCTTCACTCCCCGTGCTCCCCGTGGTTTATGATTTTTTTTTGTGGGTTCACGGTAAGTTATGGTCATTCGACCACGATCCGGGCATTGGGAACGCCAAGCTGCGTGGCGCGCTCCGCCAGTCGATCACCTTCTTCCACACTGGCCAGCGGGCCGATGCGCACACGATAGATGCGAGCGACATCGGCGCCGTTGTTTCCGGCTGTTTGTGACGACTGGACGAATATCGGACGCAGTGCTTCGCGATCAAGGCGATTACGCAGACTGACAGCGTTGTCCTGCTGTGAGAACGCTCCTACCTGTAGATATAATTTGGGACTGACAGCCGGTGACAGCGAATCAGGTATTTTCTCGGCCGCCGCGGCGGGCGGAATGATCTGAAGCGGATAGATTTTGACCTCAGCCACCTGAGTCGTTGTTTCACCCGGGCTGACGGCTTCGATTTCGACCACGCCGGTGCCGGTGCCAAGGATGTCGAGCTTGGCGGCGGCGGCATAAGACAGGTCAATCAGACGGTTGTGCAGGAACGGCCCGCGGTCATTGACGCGCACCACAACAGTGCGGTTGTTCTGCATATTGCGCACGCGCACGTACGAGGGCAACGGGAGTGTCTTGTGTGCCGCCGTCATGGCGTACATGTCGTAGGGTTCGCCGCTCGAAGTGCGACGTTCGTGAAATTTTTTTCCATACCAGGAGGTGATACCGCGCTCGCGGTAACCGCTGGTTTCCGAAAGCGGCGTGTAGGTAACGCCGAAGACCGCGTAGGGTTTGTTGCCGGAGGCGGAACGGGGCTCAAGCTTCGGGACGGCATCCGGAATGCCGGCGATGTCTGCCGGCGGACTGGTTTCGGGGCCGTCGTCTTCGTAATAACCACCGGGTTGTTGCAGGGTGCCGCAACCGGTAATCAGGACCAGCAGCGGAAGCAGAATAATCCAGTGAAATTTCATGTTGGCGAATTTTCCTCTCTGTGGCGGCGTATCATTTCGCCCAGTTCGACCACGGCCATGGCGTAACGTTTGCTGAGATTATAACGGGTGATTACGTAGAAGTTGTTGAATCCCAGGCGGTGGAAAGGCCCGTACTCGCCTTCGAGCGAAATGAGTGCGCCGCGACGTTCCGGATTATCCAGTTGGCGCGGAAAGATTCCATATTCCGCCAGTTGTCGCACGGACAGAGCCGGTTTGATGCCAAGTTTCTCCACCCAGAAATACAGTGTCCCTTCCAGTTTTACTTCCTCGACGATGGGCGCGCCCGTTTCCCAGCCGTTGTTGCGGAGATAATGCGCGATGCTTCCAATGGTGTCCGCGGGGTTGTCCAATAGATCGCGTCTGCCGTCGCCATCAAAATCCACCGCCAGCCGGCGGTAACTGCTGGGCATGAATTGCGGCAGGCCCATGGCGCCGGCGTAGGAACCCTTGACCTCGCAGGGATTGACGTCGATTTCACGTGCCAGCAGCAGGAATTCTTCCAGCTCCTTGCGAAAGAATTCCGAGCGCGGCGGATACTCCAGCGTCAGCGTGGCCAGCGCGTCAAGTACGGGATAACCGCCCTTGCTGCGTCCATAGCGGCTTTCCACGCCGATGATCGCCAGGATGATTTCGGGGGGGACGCCGTAGTGTTCTTGCGCGCGGGCGATATCCCCGGCGTGCTCCTTCCAGAATCGGGCGCCGCGTCGGGCGTTATCCTCGGTAACGAAAATTTTCTGGTATTCATGCCACGGGAGCAATTCCCGGGGGCGCTCCATGGCCTCGATAATGTCGGGACGAATCGTGGCGCAGCGGAACACCCGTTTTAGTTTCGAGACGGAGAATCCGTGCTTCTCGGCCATATCGCCGGCAAAGGTGCGCAAGGCGGGATATTTTCTGAAATCAAGTGCCTGTGCGTCGGGGGCGATCGCCAGCATCGCCAGGACAATGCAGACAACCAAAAATCTTTCCGGAGTGGCAATATGCATGCGGGCCTATTCGGCGATCTTGCGATGCGTCTGGATGCTCATGAGAATACCGAACGCGGCCATGATCGTAACGATCGAAGTCCCGCCATAACTCATCACGGGCAGAGGAATACCGACAATGGGCAGGATGCCGGTGACCATGCCCATGTTTACGAAAAAATACAGGAAGAAGGTGAGGCCCAGGCTCCCTGCCAGCAAGCGCGTGTACGTGTCTTGGGCGAGATAGGCAATCAGCAGGCTGCGCCCAACGAGAATGGTATAAATCGACACCAGCAGCAGGCTGCCGAGCAAGCCGAATTCCTCCGCGTACACGGCAAAGATGAAATCGGTGGAAGACTCGGGCAGGTAATCAAGATGCGCCTGACTTGAATTGAGCCAGCCCTTCCCGTAAATGCCGCCGGAACCGACGGCGATCATCGCCTGGATGGTGTGATAACCGGTGCCGAGCGGGTCGGCTTCCGGGTTGAACATCGTGAGGACACGCTGGCGCTGGTAGTCATGCAAAAGATTCCAGGCAAAGGGGGCGGCGACAGCGATGCCAGCGAGCAGGGCGATAATCACCCGCCAGCGCATGCCCCCGAGGAAAAGAACGAACGTGCCCGCGCCGAACACGAGCAGTGCTGTGCCGAGATCGGGTTGTTTCATAATCATGAGCGCCGGTACTGCCATCATGAGGAAAGCCGTAGCCAGCCGTAGCAGCGTGGGCGGGAGGTTCTTTCGCGCCAGAAACCAGGCCAGCATCATCGGCACCGCCAGTTTCATGATTTCGGACGGCTGGAATCGGATAAAGCCGAGGTCCAGCCAGCGCTGCGCGCCCTTGCCGATCACGCCGACGGCAAGCACGGCGATCAACAGCAGCATGCCGACAATAAAAATATATGGCGACCAGCGCTCCAGGATTTCCGGACGAATCTGTGCCACGACCAGGAGAATGGTGAAGCCGAGCAACAGCCGGATGAGATGGCCAAAAGTGGCGTTTAGGTCTTTGGCGCTACCGCTGTAAACCACGAACAGGCTGATGATTGCCAGCGTTAGCAATGCGTAAAACAGGGTTTTATCGAGATGCAGCCGTTGCAGATTCATATCGGTACTATTTAATCCCGGAAGTATCCATTAATTTCAGTTTCATTCGTCATTTTCCGAAGCGGGTGCTGACGCGCCGGGTGTGGCGGCAGTTTTGCCCAGAATCACGTGGTCCATGATCTTGCGCGCGATCGGTGCGGCGGCGGAACTGCCGTGTCCGCCGTTTTCCACGATGACGGCCACCGCTACCTTCGGGTCACCGACCGGTGCAAAGGAGACAAACAACGCGTGATCGCGGTAGCGCTCCGGCGTCAGTTTCTCACTGTAAAACTGGCCCTGAGCGATGCTTTTCACCTGCGCCGTGCCGGTCTTTCCGGCAATCTTGTAAGGGGCGTTGTAGCCGATACCGTAGGCGGTTCCCTTGTTCGTGTGCACCACGTCCATCAGGTTCTGAATATGGACATCGAGATGCTGTTTGTCTTTGAGTGGAATCGGTGGAAATGATTCGGTGACTGTCGCACGCGCGATGTTGGTTTTGGCGTCGATGAAGGCACGTACCAGCTGTGGTTTCGTGCGCACGCCATGGTTGGCCAGCGTGGCGGTAGCGGCTGCCAGTTGCAGTGGTGTTACCAGGATCGCGCCTTGACCAATGCCGGTGATGACGGTCTCGCCGGGATACCATTTCTGTCCACGCGCCCGTTTCCATTCCAGCGATGGCAGCAGCCCATCCGATTCGTTTAAAAGATCTATCCCGGTCTTATTGCCGAAGCCGAATGGCTCGAGAAATTTTTTCATGGCGTCGACCTCCATGGCCACCGCGAGCTTGTAAAAATATACGTCGCAGGATTGCACCACGGCGTCGTGCAGGCTCACGGTACCGTGCCCGGTCTTTTTCCAGTCGCGAAACTGGTGAGAACTTCCTGGCAGCGTGAACCATCCGGGACAGGAGATCGGTTTGCTGGGGTCAAAGTTCTCTATTTCCAGCGCCGCCAGCCCGAGGAAGGCCTTGATGGTGGATCCCGGTGAGTACTGTCCATTGAGCGCACGGTTGATGAGCGGTTTGTCAGGATTGTTGAGCAGGGCATTATAGGAATCCGGATCAATACCGTTGATGAAGGAATTGGGGTCATAAGTGGGCGTGCTGACAAAGGCAAGTATCCCGCCAGTCGAGGGGTCCATGGCGATCACGGCCCCGCGTCGATTGCCCAGTGCCTGCTCTGCCAGCGCCTGCAGCTTGGCGTCGACATAGAGTTGCAGGTTTTTGCCGGCAACCGGGGCGATACGTTCCAGAATTCGCAAAGAGCGTCCGTGAGCGTTGGTTTCCACCTTTTCGAAACCAACCTGACCAAGCAGAGCTTTTTCGTGGCTGACCTCGACACCCAGCTTGCCAATGTGTTGCATGCCGCGATAGGTGGCCTTGTCGATGCGCTCAAGTTCCTGTTCGTTAATGCGCGCGACATAACCAATGAAATGCACGCCCAGGCCCGCCAGGGGATAATGCCGTTGCAGGCGCGCTTCGAGTTCCACGCCGCTGAAATAGGTGCGCCGCACGGCGAGCCGAGCCGCCTCTTCTTCGGTCAGGTTCGAGCGCAGCAGCAGGTTTTCGAATCGTGGACGCTCGCGCAGTTGCTTGCGGAAGTTCTTGAGGTCAGCCTCGTTCAGACTCACCACCTGCTTTAATTCCTCCAGCAGCGAATTCATGTCGTCTACTTGCTCGGGGATGATTTCCAGCGTGTATACCGGATAGTTCTGCGCCAGAATGACTCCGTTACGGTCGAGAATCAGGCCGCGCGGCGGCTGGATCGGCAGAGGCTTGATGCGGTTGGCCTGTGACAGCGTTTCGAAATGGCGGTAGGCGAAAACCTGCAGGTAGGTCAGCCGCAAAAACAGCGTCAGAATCAAAATCAGCACAATGACGCCGACCACCATCATTCGCGCATTAAACAGCCGGGTTTCCCGGAAATGATCCTTGATCGGGATATTGAGCATGAATCAACTGATATCGCCGCGCCGCCGCAGATCACGCAGAATGACGAACAGCCACGGCCACAACAGGGCGCCGACGATGCTGGGCGTCCAGTAACTGATCGTTTCCGGGGCTTGCCCAATGGCGCCGCGGATCCACAGCACCAGCAATTGATTGGCCACGAGTAAACCGAGCACCGATACCGCCTGTTGCCAGCGTGGAAACATGCGCAGTTGCAAATGCAGCCGGACAGCGAGGAACGCCACCAGTGTTTTGGCAAGTGCGTTGCTGCCGAGCAGTGAGCCATACAGGATGTCCTGGAGGAAGCCGAGCAGCCATCCGGTACCGACAGAGACACGCTCGGGAATAGCGAGGCACCAGTAAATCAGTACCAGCCCAACCCAATCGGGCCGGAACGGCTCGGCCCAGACGGGAAATGGCATGATGGCGAGAATCACGGCGGCGGCAAAAGTGCCGATCAGCGTCGCGCGGCGGCGCCCGTCCGGGCCCCATCTCATTTGGATTTCCCTCCGCTCTTGGGCACGTTTCCGCGCCAGATGAGCAGCACCTGTTTACCATGATTGAGTTGCGCCGCGGGTTTCGCGGTAATGGACAGGAACGATTCGTTCGGGTCGTTGACGATCTTCAGCACTCGCGCCACCGGATAATCCGGCGGGAAAGTTCCGCCCATCCCGGAACTCACCAGCAGGTCACCTTCCTTGATATCGGCATTGGCCGTGAGGTACGGCACCTTGACCGTGTCGGGGTTGCCTGTGCCAAACACGAGGGCGCGCAGACCGCTGCGGTTGTTGAGGACGGGAATGGCGTGGCCGGCGTCGGTGATGAACGTCACACGGCTGACGCGGCCGGCCACTTGAGTCACTTGCCCCATGATGCCGTGCGCGTCGATCACCGACTGGCCGACATAGACCCCGTCCTGGCTGCCCTTGGCAACGACGACCTTGCGCGTGAATGGCTCGGCGCTGACTTCGACGAGTTCGGCCGCGATGGCCTTGTCGGCCACCAGCGCGGCGCTGACCAGCATATTACGCAGGCGCTGGTTTTCCTGCTCCAGGGCGTCGAATTGTTGCAGCTTGGCCAGCAGCGCCTGGCGCTCGTCTAACAGTTTTTCGTTGTCCTCGCGCAGGGTGCCGCGGGTGGTAAAAAGGTCGGCGATGCTACGGCCCACGTACGCCGGCGTGGAGGCAATCAGCTGAATGGGATAAGCGAGGGCGTTCAGGCCGGCGCGGATTTTTTCGAGGTGATGCCCACGGTGATCGAGCATCATCAGCGCCACCGAGAGGATCGATAGCAGTACAAGCCGAGTGAGATGAGACGGCGCCCAGATGGACCGGCCAAAGACGTTAATCATTGAGTGGGCGCGCGGCCGTGGCGCGGGGGCAGGTGCAGGTGACGCCGGGCGGGGATGCCGGGATCAACCTATTCGTATACGAAAACATCGCCCAGCGTTTCGGCCTCCATGAGCGCCCGGCCACAGCCGCGGACCACGCAGGTGAGGGGATCTTCCGTAATAATGATCGGCAGGCCGGTCTGTTCCGAGAGCATGCGGTCGATATCGCGCAGCAGCGCGCCTCCCCCTGAAACCACCAGCCCCTTCTCGGCAATGTCGGCGCCGAGTTCTGGCGGTGTTTGCTCGAGGGCGATCTTGATGGCGCCGATGATACCGGCGAGACACTCCGACAGCGCCGCATGTACTTCCTGGCTGTTGAGCACCTGGGCGCGCGGCACGCCGTCGGCAATGTGCCGGCCTTTGACATCCATTTGCGTGACCTCACTGCCTTCCCACGCCGTACCGATTTCCTTTTTCACGTTCTCCGCGCTGGCTTCGCCGATCAGCAGGCCGTATTTGCGGCGGACATAGTTCACGATGGCTTCATCCATCTTGTCGCCGGCGATGCGCAGCGAATGCGAATACACAATGCCGCCGAGCGAGATCACGCCAACTTCGCTGGTGCCGCCGCCGATATCGAGCACCATCGAGCCGGTTGCCTCCATGATGGGGAGATCGGCGCCGATTGCCGCGGCCATCGGTTCTTCAATCAGAAATACCTCGCGCGCGCCCGTGCTCATGGCGGCCTCGCGAATCGCGCGGCGTTCGACCTGTGTTGACCCGCAGGGCACGCAGATTACGATGCGCGGACTTGGCTGGAACAAACGGTTCTCATGCACCTTGCGGATGAAATATTTGAGCATCTCGCCGGTGACGGTGAAGTCGGCGATCACGCCTTCCTTCATCGGCCGTATCGCCTGGATCGATCCCGGCGTGCGACCGAGCATCTTCTTGGCTTCGGTGCCGACGGCCAGGATGGAACGATTGTTGCGGCTGGTGTAATCCTGGCGAATGGCGACGACCGAAGGCTCGTTCAGTACAATGCCTTTGTCACGTACGAAGATAAGGGTATTGGCGGTGCCCAGGTCGATGGCGATATCGCTGGAGAAGAAACCACGAAAGCTTTTGAACATGAGGAGAATTCTGTCCTTGAAGGCGTCTGAAACGCGCTAACTGTATCAACCGCAGTCGGGCGGTTCAACCGGCGGGACGAATATGATAGTTTTCGATTTCATTCCTATTCCTTGAACGAAATCGCATGTCTCTGGACCGCGAACAGGTACGCAAGATTGCGCATCTTGCGCGTTTGCACATCACCGAGCAAGAGGCTGACGCCTATGCCGAGACGCTTTCCCGCATCCTCGGTCTGATCGAGCAGATGAACGCCGTGGATACCACCGGCGTTGCCCCCATGGCCCACCCGAACGAGGCCGGTCTGCGGCTGCGCGAGGACAAGGTCACCGAGTCCAACCAGCGCGAGAAGTTCCAGAAAATCGCGCCGGCGGTCGAGGCCGGCCTGTACCTGGTCCCCAAGGTCATAGAGTAGTTTTCGCCGCCCGGACGTCAAGAACCGCATGTTTGAAAAAACCGTTGCCGAGCTATCGCGCGCCCTGGGCCGCAAGGAAATCTCCAGCGTCGAGCTGACTCGCGCCTTTCTGGAGCGCATTAATAAGTATAAGGACCTGAACGCCTTCATTACGCTGGAGCCGGAGCGCTCGCTGGCCCAGGCCCGGGCCGCCGACGCCCGGATCGCGAAGGGCGAGGCCGGCGCGCTGACCGGCATCCCCATCGCCCAGAAGGACATCTTCTGCGCCGACGGTTGGCTGACCACCTGCGGCTCGAAGATTCTGTCCAACTTCGTCGCCCCGTACGATGCGACGACCATCGAAAAATTCAACCAGGCCGGCGCCGTCTGTCTCGGCAAGACCAACATGGACGAGTTCGCCATGGGCTCGTCCAACGAGACTTCCTATTATGGTGTGGTGAAGAACCCGTGGGGCACCGACAGGGTTCCCGGCGGCAGCTCGGGCGGGTCGGCCGCGGCAGTGGCCGCGCGCCTGGTTCCGGCCGCGACCGGCACCGACACTGGCGGTTCCATCCGCCAGCCCGCCTCGCTCACCGGCCTGACGGGACTCAAGCCGAGTTACGGACGTGTCTCGCGCTACGGCATGATCGCCTTTGCTTCTTCGCTCGATCAAGGTGGGCCCCTGTGCCGCACCGCGGAAGACTGCGCTTTGCTGTTAAATACCATGGCCGGCTTCGATCCGCGCGATTCCACCTCCGTGGACGAGCCGGTCCCGGATTACACCCAGGGTCTTAATCAGGATATCAAAGGTCTGCGCATTGGCTTGCCCAAGGAATATTTCAGCAAGGGCCTGAGTTCCGAAGTGGCGAAGGTGGTTGAGACTGCCATCGCCGATTACAAAAAGCTTGGCGCGCAGGTGGTCGAGGTGAGTTTGCCCAACAGCCAGCTGGCAATTCCCTGCTATTACGTGCTGGCGCCGGCCGAGGCGTCATCCAATCTTTCGCGTTTCGATGGTGCACGCTACGGTTACCGTGCCAGCGACTACAAGGATTTGCTCGACATGTACTGCAAAACCCGTGCAGAAGGTTTCGGCGCCGAGGTGAAGCGCCGCATCATGATCGGGACCTATGCGCTGTCCGCCGGCTATTACGATGCCTATTATCTGAAGGCCCAGCAGCTGCGCCGTCTGATCGCACAGGATTTCGAGCGCGCCTTCCAGTCCTGCGATGTCATCATGGGCCCGACCAGTCCCACGACCGCGTTCAAGATCGGCGAAAAGAGCGACGACCCGGTGGCCATGTATTTGAGCGATATTTACACCATTTCCGTGAATCTCGCCGGCCTGCCGGGCATGTCCATCCCTGCCGGTTTTGCCCCCGACGGCCTGCCGGTGGGCCTGCAACTGGTCGGCCGCTATTTCGACGAGGCGCGCCTGCTCAACGTCGCGCACCGCTATCAGCAGGCGACGGACTGGCACCAGCGCATGCCGAAGGGGTTCGACTGATGGAATGGGAAACCGTCATCGGTCTTGAAGTCCACGCCCAGCTCATGACCCGGAGCAAGGCGTTCTCGGGCGCGGCCACGAAATACGGCGCCGAGCCGAACACCCAGGCGTGCGCGGTGGATATTGCGCTGCCGGGCGTGTTGCCGGTGTTCAACAAGGAAGCCGCGCGCATGGCGGTGAAGTTTGGGCTCGCCATCGGCGCCGCCATCAATCACCGCTCGGTGTTCGCGCGCAAGAATTATTTCTATCCGGATCTGCCCAAGGGCTACCAGATCAGCCAGTACGAGCTGCCGATCGTGGCCAAGGGCCAGATCACGATTGACGTGGATGGTGTGGAAAAAACGATCGGCATCACCCGCGCGCATCTCGAGGAAGACGCCGGGAAGAGCCTGCACGAGGATTTCCACGGCATGACCGGCATCGATCTCAACCGCGCCGGCACGCCGTTGCTGGAAATCGTCTCCGAGCCCGACATGCGTTCGGCGAAAGAGGCCGTGGCCTATCTCAAGAAAGTGCATGAGCTGGTGCGCTATCTCGAAATCTGCGACGGCAACATGCAGGAGGGCTCGTTCCGCTGCGACGCCAACGTTTCGGTGCGTCCGAAAGGCGAGAAGAAATTCGGCACCCGCGCGGAACTGAAGAACATCAATTCCTTCCGCTTCGTCGAGAAGGCCATTGAATTTGAGGTCGAGCGCCAGATCGACCTGATCGAAGGCGGCGGCAAAGTCGCACAGGAGACACGCCTGTACGATTCGGACAAGGACGTCACGCGCTCCATGCGCAGCAAGGAAGAGGCGATGGATTATCGCTACTTCCCCGACCCCGACCTGCCGCCGCTGGTGCTGGAAGAGACCTTTATTGCCGACGTTAAAAAGACCTTGCCGGAACTGCCGGACGCCAAGCGCGCGCGTTTCATGAAGGATTACGGCCTCAATGCTTATGACGCAGGCGTGTTGACCGCGTCGTGCGAACTGGCGGATTACTACGAACAGTTGGTGCGTGAGTCCGGTTCCGACCCCAAGATCGCGGCCAACTGGGTCACGGGTGAACTGGCGGCGTTCCTCAACCGTGACAACAAGGATATTGCTGCGTCACCGGTGACGGTGGCGATGATGTCAGGTCTTCTGAAGCGCCTCGCTGACAACACCATCTCCGGCAAGATCGCGAAAGAAGTTTTCGAGGCCATGTGGAACGGTGAGGGTGACGCCGACACCGTGATTGCGAAGAAGGGTCTTAAACAAATTACCGACACCGGCGCGATCGAGAAGGTGATTGACGAAATCATCGCCAGGAATCCCAAGCAGCATGAGCAATACCGCGCCGGCAAGGAAACCTTGTTCGGTTATTTCGTGGGCCAAGTGATGAAGGCGACCCAGGGCAAGGCCAATCCGGCACAGGTCAACGAGCTGCTTAAAAAGAAACTCAGTTCATAGCCGATTCGTTAGCGTCCTTCGCTCCGTAACCGGCGCCTCCCTGTGCCGCTTCTCGCAACCGGAAGGTGATAGGGATTTCCACCCAAGAAGCCACGGCCGTTTCACCGCGCGACGCGGGGATGAAACGCCACCGCCTGACGGTCTGGAGGGCGGCGGCATCGAGCAGTTCGTAGCCACTGCTTTGCCTCAATTGCACGTCGGTGCATTGCCCGTTTTCACGCACGTGCGCACGCAAGATCACGCGACCCTCCATGCTGAGCCGCCGCGCGGCGAGCGGGTAGGGTGGTTTGGGGTTGTTGAGCGAGCGGACGTCATAGCGCGTTTCCACCAGCGGTTCTTCATTCTGGCTCGAAGAGGAGGCGCGCGCCGGTTCGGCCGCGCCAGTTTCGGTTTGCGATTCCTCCGGGTTAACGGCGCGCGGGTGGACAGGGAGCCGCAGCGCGGATTTCAGGGTATGTCGCGGTGCCGGTTCGCTCACCAGCGCCACCTCAATGGGCTCAAACGCCGCGGCTTGGGGCGCCCGGATCGTCACCGGTCCAAACCAGAGCATCAGCCCCACGTGCGCCGCGACCGAGAGAGTGAACGCCGTCAGCGTGGCCGGCGGCATTTCGTGCAGTTTGGCGGCGAGATGGATTGTCATGGATGTTTCGCGAGCGCCATTTGCTGTTCGATCCATGGCTGCAGTTGCGATGCCGTCAGCTTTCCGCTGATGCCACGGACGGTCCCGTCGGTGCTGTACAGATAAGTGCGCGGCAGCTCGCCGCGCCATTGCCGATCGATGGCGTAGCGCAGCTGTTCGCTGAAGGCGTCGGCAAACACCCAGGCCTCAGCCTGTTCGAGACGATGGCGCGCGAGGACCGTGGAGATGGCCGGTATGTCTTGCGGTGTGTCGGTGGAGATGAGCACGATGTCCAGTTTGGGATATTTTTTTGACAGTTCGCCGAACAGGATGAGATCGTCCGGGCAGTGTGGACAGCTGAGCGACCACAGCGCCAACACGAACGGACGTGGCTGGAGCGCGGCCACGATCCGGCTCAGGCTGCTGGATTCGAAGGGCTTGATTTCCTGCGCGGCGAGCGGTGTTGCCAACAGCAAGAGGCAGAACAAAAAAGCAGCTTTGCCGGCGCCCCGGGTCATGATTTTTCTCCCTGCAGGGTGATCAGGCGGTAACCTTGTTTTACCGTGTTCCAGGACAAATAAGCCTTCACGCCATCCGAGAACAACAGTGGGTGATCCGAGGCCCCATCCGTCGAGGCGAGGACGGCCGGGGTGGACCACGAAAGCCCGCTATCGGTCGAATGCATGATCTGGACGGTGGACTCACGTCCGTCGAATTCCTTCCACGCGAGCCACACGCGGTTTCCCAGGGCCAGCACCTGCGGGTGTGCCGCCTGTGCCTCGCTGTTGCCAAATCCCAGAGGGGAGGAAAAGCGTCCGCCGCGGTCGGTGGTGCGCGAATAATTAAGTCCGACGCGTCCCGTCGCGCCGTTGAACCAGGCGAGATGATAAATGCCATCGGTCCCGATGGAGAGACTCGGGCCGTGATGCGGACAGGCGTCGACCCCCCAGTCGTCGTGACTGACGCGCGCCGGTTTAGACTTTCCGTCGAGCCGCACCAGCGCGTGATCGCGTGTATTCCTGCCGAACACGTGGCGCCAGAAGATGACCGGGACATCGTCGGTGTCGAGCGCGATGGCGATGCGGCAGCATTCGCAAGAGTGTTCTGCTATCTGGTGGTTGGCGTCAAAACTTTTACCGCCATCGCGCGAGACGGCGTGATATACCGAAATCCCCGTATATGCCTCGCCGCGTTGTCTCGCCCGCGCCGCATCGCGCCGATCCAGCCAGGCGAGATGGATGGCGCCGCGTCGGTCAACAATCATGGATTCGAAACGATGGCTGATAAGTTCGCGATTGTCGTTGACGGTGACCGGCAGGGAAAAGGTCCGGCCGCCGTCGAGCGAACGGCTGAAGCGCACGTGGCCGCTGAACGGTTGTTCCAGGCTCTGGGTCCAGGAAACGTAAATCTCACCGCCCGCGCCAAAGGCGATCTTCGGGCGGTTCTCGCCTTCGGCCGCTACCCGCTCCGGATCGGGATTCACCCGCACCGGCGTGCTGAAACTGGCGCCACGGTTCTCCGAAATGCTCAACAACACGTGACCGCCCTCGACACGCGCCAGCCACAGCCGACTGCGTGCGTCGAACGCCGCGCTCACGGCAAGCGGGGGGCGAGCCAGTGACTTCTGCCACGTGGCGGCGTGATCGTGCTTTTCCGGTGCACGCGGCGGTCCGACCACGGCGGCGCAGCCCGCCGTGGCGAAGGCGAGCGTGGCTATCAGCGCCGCGCGCCGCATGCGAGAGGTCTCACCATGTCGCTTCCACGCCTGCGTACAGCGTGCGAGGCAGGCCTGGCGCGAATACCGGCGTGCTGGAGCTGATGGAGGCGCTCTCCGCGTAACGCACGTCGGTCAGGTTGTGCACGCTGCCGAAGACCGAGAGGCGCGACGCGAGCGGCCAATTGGCGCGCAGATTAAACAGGTTGTGTCCGTCGTATTGGGTGGTGTTGGCCTGATCCATCCAGTACGACCCCAGGTTCACCCATTCCAGTTGCACGCGCCTGCCTGCCGCCGGCACCCACGACAGCCGCGTGTTGCCGATTCGCCGCGGCGCCGATTCGATTTCCTTACCGTTCAAATCGGCGGTTGGTGAAACCTGCCATTCTCTATAGAAATGTGTGGCGTAGGACAACGCGGCATCGAGGCGAAGCGCACCGCCGAGCGGAATTCCCAGCCCTGCCTCGACACCGCGGTGCAGTGTCTCACCGGCGTTCATGGACTGGGTGACGTTGGTGGCGGGATCGCGAAACGACACGATGTCATCCTGCTTGCTGAGATAGTAAACCGCGAGATCATAATTCATTCCCGCCGCGCGCCCGCGCGCGCCCACTTCGAACTGGTCGGCCTTGATCGGATCCAGTCCGAGGGCCGACTGGGCGTTACCCTGCGCGACGACTGCGCTGGTCGCGCGCGTGGGCCGGAACAACTGGCTCTCCGAGGGGGCGCGGAAGCCGTGGTTCCAGGCCGCAAACACGCTCGTGTTCTCCCCGACGGCGTAAGTCGCGCCGAGTTTGGGGCTGACGTGGCTGAAATTGACAGAGGTGTCGGCGGCGTGGCCATAGAAACTGCTACCAACCTGCAAGGCATTGTCGGTCAGATTGTTGTCGTAGTCGTAGCGCATGTCGTCGTAGCGCAGTCCCGCCGTCACGCGCAGCCGCTCGCTCGGCGAGAATTCTGCATGCAAGTAGGGCGAGACAGCCAGGAACGCAACATCATATTCATAGGTGCGCGGCCCAACGGTATAGCTCGTGAACACGCGTGAGGCACCTGTGCCGGTGCTGGTGACGGTGAGGCTGTTCTCCTCGCGCCCTCCCGGGCTGTAATCGAGATCGAGGCCCACGATCAGGCGCGCGCGCAGCGGCTCGAAATCCTTGCGCCACTTGCTGAGCACCCCGAACGACTGGTTCGAGGTGGTGTACAGCTGCGGATCGAAGCTCAGCGTGAAGTTCGGCAGAAGCGTCATGCTGTCGTCGCGGACGTAGGGAATCACCGACACCAGCGTGTCGCCCGACTCGCGCTCGAAGGCGCTCGACAGGCGCACCGCGTCCACCTCGCGGAAGGCGATGGAGTGATAGTTCTTCGTCGGATGGTTATCGTAATCGTCCTGGATCAGCGGCGCGTTGGCGCCGGTCTGCTGGTCGATCGTCGAGTACGAGAGCACGGTTTTCGCGACTGCATTGTCGCCGAAAGCGTGGTCCCAGCGTGCGGTCGCGCTCTGGCGGTCGTAGGCCGTGGCATCGCGCCAGCCGTCCGAGTCGGTGAGGTTCACATCCGCGCGCCAGGCATCGACACCATGCGTGTTGCCGCCACCCGCGAGTATGCGCTTCCAGCCATGCCCGCCGGCCTCGGCGCTGGCAGTGACCTCGCCGGTCGCGGGCGGGGTGCGTGTCAGCACGTTCACCACGCCGCCGATCGCGTCCGAGCCGTAGAGCGCGGTGCCCGGGCCGCGGTTGATTTCCACGCCGCCCGCCTGCGGCACGTTGATCTCGTAGAGCGCGTTGTGGTTGAAGAAACCGGTTGAGCGCACCGGCACGCCGTCTTCCAGAAAGAGATAGACCGGGCTGGTCGTGATCGGCTGGCGTATGGCGGTCATGTGGCCTTCGCCGTTGGTGATGTTGACGTGCACGCCGGGCACCTGGCCCATGACCTCGGTAGGATGGGCGGGTTTGTCCTGGCGCAGAGTCTCGCCCCCGACGATACCTATCGAAGCCGGCGTTTCGGCGAGCGTTTGGGCTTCACGTGTGCCTGTCACGGTGACTTCTTCATGCCGGGTCACGGCTGTATCTGACAATTCTGCCGCCCTGGCTGTGGCAACCATTAACAGGCAGACCGAAAGAAGAGACAGGTAAAGCCTCATTTTTTATTCCCCCAGTGGTTACGTCATAGTTATCGATTTGTCGCCATCCTAGCGTGCGTTTCCGGTTGCCTGAATGCGGTAAATCGTCGCGCGACAATTTGTCGCAGACCATCCTTGGTCTGCGCCCTCTGGGCGCGCTAAAGCGCGACCAAATTCGCTCCCGGCGAATTTGTGTCACACCCATCCCTGGGTGCGACCCCTCCGCACTTCGTGCTCCGGGGCCGGCCTTCGGCCGTCCAAATTTGTGTCGCAGGCTGTCTTTGGCCCGCGCCCTTCGGGCGCGCTAAAGCGCAGCCAAATTCGCCTGGAGCGAATTTGCAAAGTCCATTCCTGGTCTGTGGCAAAATGCCTCTAAAGAAAGGTACCTCATGGAGCCAATGCCCTCGCTGCCGTCCACGAACGCCATCAACCTGCGGCGCCTGATCGTGTTGCGTTGCATCGCGCTGGCCGGACAGTTGTTGGCGGTGTGGGTGGCGGTGACCAGTTTGCACATGGCACTGCCGTTGCGGCCGCTGATCGGCATCATCGCAGCGATGGCGCTGTTCAACTTCATGACGTGGCTGCGGTTGCGGCGTCCCTGGCCGATCTCCGAAGCCGAATTATTCGGGCATCTGGTTCTGGACGTAGTGGCGCTGACTGCGCTGCTTTATTTCAGCGGCGGTTCGACCAATCCGTTTGTGATTTTGTATCTGCTGCCGCTGGCGCTGACCGCCGCCGCCTTGCCCGCGAGTTACGCGTGGGCGATGGTGGCGGTGAGCATGGCCTGTTACACCTTATTAATGTTTTTTTATGTCCCGCTGCCGCACAGCCAGGCTGAACATGATGATTTCGGCCTGCACGTGCTTGGGATGTGGCTCGGTTTTCTGCTGAGCGCGGCATTGATCGCCTGGTTTGCCGTGCGCATGGGTGAAACGCGCCGCAGCCGCGACCGCCTGCTGGCGCAGATGCGCGAGGACGAGCTGCGCAACGAGCGCATCGTGGCGCTCGGCACGCTCGCCGCGGGTGCGGCACATGAACTGGGCACTCCGCTGGCTACCATGGCGGTGCTGGCCAAAGAAATGGAGCGGGACGCGATGGCCGCGCCGCCACTGCGCGATAATCTGCGTGTCCTGCGCGAACAGATTGACCGCTGTAAATCCATACTTTCATCGCTGTCGGCCTCGGTGGGCGCATCGCGTGCCGAGGGCGGTCGGAGCGTACAGCTGGAAAATTATCTGGCCGATGTGGTTACGCATTGGCAGGGCATGCGCCACGGCGTTTCCGTGCGGCGTCATTTCGAGGGCACGCGACCCTCGCCCGAAATCGTCGCGGAGCAGACACTGAGCCAGGCCATCGTGAATATATTGAACAATGCGGCCGATTCCTCGCCCGATAATGTCGAAATCAGCGCGCGCTGGAACGAGCAGGAGCTGGTGCTCGAGATCAGCGATCGCGGCGCGGGACTGACGCCCGATGCGGCGCGCACTGCCGGTCAGCCGTTCTTCTCCACCAAGGCGCCGGGGCAGGGTCTTGGTCTGGGATTGTTTCTGGCGCACGCCACGTTGCGCCGTCTCGGCGGGTCGGTGCAAATGTATAATCGCGAAGGCGGCGGCCTGTGCACGCAGTTGATCATGCCCCTGTCCAGTCTGCGCGTGGAGAGACCTTCATGAATACCGAGCATACGTCGGATAAACCGTCCCTGCTTCTGGTGGACGACGATGCCACCTTCTGCCAGGTATTGTCAGCGGCGCTCGAGCGGCGCGGGTTTTCGGTGCGCGTGGCGCACAACGTTACCGAGGGTTTCACGGCGGCGGAAAGCGACTCACCCGAGTACGCCATCGTTGACCTCAAGATGCCCGGACCTTCGGGTCTTGAGCTGGTGAAAAAATTGAAGGATCTGGATACGCACACCCGGATCGTCGTGTTGACGGGTTACGCCAGCGTTGCCACGGCGGTGGAGGCCATCAAGCTCGGCGCCATTCATTACCTCGCCAAGCCCGCGGATGCCGATGAGATCGTCGCCGCTTTCCAGCGCGACAGCGGTAACGCGGCAGTGCCGGTGGAGACCAAACCCCTGCCATTGTCGCGCCTGGAATGGGAGCACATTCAGAAAGTGCTGACGGAATGCGGCGGCAATATCTCGGAAACCGCGCGCCGGCTTGGCATGCACCGGCGCACGCTTCAGCGCAAACTTGCAAAAAGACCGGTAAAAGCTTAATTGACAGGATTAAGCAGGGCGAGCCGGAAACAGACGAAGACACTTAACGTGTCTTCGTCCCGGCGAGCGCCCCGCCACGGATGGCGGGGCCGAGTGTATCGAAGCCTCCGTGG
>NZ_JANLGY010000028.1 GCF_024653915.1 Sulfuricaulis sp.
TGAGCGGGTCTTCCGGCTTGATGGTATCGCCGGGTTTGACCATGACCTCGATAACGGCGACTTCTTCGAAGTCGCCGATGTCGGGGATTTTGATTTCCAGTGTTTTAGTCATTTGTTCTTGAATAAGAATGCCTAACAAAAAGACATTAACCGCCAAGACGCCAAGAACGCCAAGAACGCCAAGAACGCCAAGAACGCCAAGTTTTTATATCTAAAAAAATCTTTTTTTGGCGACCTTGGCGCCTTGGCGGTTCAAAATCATATTCATTAAATTCAACGCCAAGGAAAGCATGTCTTGAGATAATCATTCTTGGCGCCTTGGCGGTTCAATCAGTTTTTGTCAAACCGTCAGCGGGTTCGGTTTCTCGGGATCGATTCCGTATTTCTTGATCGCGTCGGCCAGCTTCTGGCGCTCGATCGCACCGTCCTCGGCCAGCGCGGCCAGGCTGGCGAGTGTCACCCAGTGGCGGTCGACTTCGAAGAAATAGCGCAGCTTCTCACGCGTATCCGAGCGTCCGAATCCGTCGGTGCCGAGCACCGTGTAACGACGTGGCACGAACGGCCGGATCTGCTCGGCGAACGCGCGCACATAGTCGGTCGAGGCGATCACCGGGCCCTGGGTGTCCTTGAGGCACTCGGCCACATGGCAGAAACGCGGTGGTTTCGTCGGATGCAGCAGGTTCCAGCGTGCGTACTCGTTGCCGTCGCGCGCGAGCAGGGTGAAGCTCGGGCAGCTCCAGATATCGGCCTCCACACCCCAGTCGTTCTTGAGCAGATCGGCGGCGGCGATGACCTCGCGCAAAATCGATCCCGACCCCAGCAACTGCACGCGCGGTCCGTTCCCGGCGGCGCCCTGACGCAAGCGATACATGCCCTTGAGTATGCCCGCCTCGGCTCCCTCGGGCATTGCCGGATGTTCGTAGTTCTCGTTCATCACGGTGATGTAGTAGTAGATATCCTCCTGCTCCTGGTACATCCGGCGCAGGCCGTCGTGCATGATCACGGCGAGCTCGTAAGCGAACGTCGGATCGTAGGGCATGCAGTTCGGAATCTGGGCAACCGAGATATGTGAATGCCCGTCCTCGTGCTGCAGGCCCTCGCCGTTCAAGGTGGTGCGGCCCGAGGTGCCGCCGAGCAGAAAACCGCGCGAGCGGGAGTCGCCCGCTGCCCACCAGAGATCCCCGGTGCGCTGGATGCCAAACATCGAGTAGAAGATGAAAAACGGAATCATCTGCACGCCGTGGGTCGAATACGAGGTCGCCGCCGCGATCCATGAGCACACGGCACCGGCCTCGTTGATGCCTTCCTGCAAGATCTGGCCGCCCGCGTCTTCCTTGTAGAACATGAGCTGATCCTTGTCCTGCGGCGTGTACAGCTGGCCCTTCTGCGACCAGATGCCGAGACTGCGAAACAGCCCTTCCATGCCGAAGGTGCGCGCCTCATCGGCGACGATGGGCACGATGTGCTTGCCGAGGTGCTTGTCCTTGAGCAACGCCCCGAGCAGACGCACGAAGGCCATGGTCGTGGAGAACTCCCTGCCTTCGCCGGAAGCCTTGAGCAGACTCTCGAATGCCGACAGCGGCGGTACCTCGAGCGGCACTGCCTTGCGGCGGCGCTGAGGAATATCGCCGCCGAGCGCATCGCGTCGCTCGCGCATGTACTGGTACTCCGGCGAGTCTTTCGCCGGCTTGATGTATTCCAGGTTCTCGAGCTGTTTGTCCGTGAGCGGCAGCTTGAAGCGGTTGCGGAACGCCTGCAGCGAGATCGTGCCCATCTTTTTCTGCTGATGCGTGATGTTCTGCGCCTCGCCGGCCTCGCCCATGCCATAGCCCTTGATGGTCTTGGCCAGGATCACCGTCGGCTGACCCTTGTGGTTGACCGCCGCGTGGTAGGCCGCGTACACCTTGTGCGGGTCATGGCCGCCGCGATTGAGCCGCCAGATGTCGTCGTCCGACCAGCTGGCCACCAGCTCCTTCAGCGCCGGGTACTTGCCGAAGAAGTATTCGCGCACGTACGCGCCGTCCTTCGACTTGAAGGTCTGATAATCGCCGTCAACGCATTCCTCCATGCGCTTGCGCAGCAAGCCCATGCGGTCGCGCGCCAGCAGCGGATCCCAGTAACTGCCCCAGATGAGCTTGATTACGTTCCAGCCGTGGCCGCGGAAGCCGGCCTCAAGTTCCTGGATGATCTTGCTGTTGCCCCGCACCGGACCGTCGAGCCGCTGCAGGTTGCAGTTCACCACAAATATAAGATTATCCAGATTCTCGCGCCCGGCCAAGCCGATGGCGCCTTGCGACTCGGGCTCGTCCATCTCCCCGTCACCGAGGAAACACCATACCTTGCTCTCCTCCGTGTTGACGATGCCGCGCGCGTGCAGATATTTCATGAAGCGCGCCTGGAAGATCGCCTGGATCGGCCCGAGGCCCATGGACACCGTTGGAAATTGCCAAAACTCGGGCATGAGCCAGGGATGCGGGTAGGAAGACAGACCTTTGCCATCGACCTCGCGGCGGAAATGGTCCAGCTGCGCGGCAGTGAGTTGACCGAGCATGAAGGCGCGCGCGTAGAAACCCGGTGCCGAGTGGCCCTGCATGTAGATCAGATCTCCGCCATGCTTGTCGGACGGGGCGCGCCAGAAGTGATTGAAGCCGACATCGTAAAGCGTTGCGGCCGAGGCGTAGCTCGCGATATGTCCGCCGAGATTGGAATCGTCCTTGTTGGCCTTGAGCACCATCGCGACGGCGTTCCAGCGCACAAACGAGCGGATGCGGTCCTCCAGCGCGTGGTTGCCGAGCGAGCGAACTTCCTTGTCGGGCGGAATCGTGTTGATGTAGGCGGTGTTGGCCGCGTACGGCACGTTGATGCCCGCGGCGCGCGCGAGCTCGATCTGCTTCTCGATCAGGTAATGCGCGCGCTCCGGCCCTTCCTGCTGTATGACGGCCGACAGCGCATCGAGCCATTCCTGGGTCTCCTGGGCGTCCAAGTCGATCTGCGGGGGTATCGGGGTCACAGCGGCCATGGTCTCGCACTCCTTAGATTATTGCGACGGCATGAAACTATTTGAGCCATTCGGGCATTTTCGACACTCGGTGTCACATCCATATAAATCATGCCGCCACAATAATCAGAAATCTTAATGAATTTTGTTATTAACCCGGCACGCCTATCCACCGGAACGCTGTACTGTTAGATCAGGCATGCCCTTCGTTTAATAACAATCGTGCCGGGTTAATAACTCTGCCTCCCGCGGATAATCCGGACGGGCAACTCTCGGGCCAGGGACAGTGTCCGGGCGGTGTTGTTACGGCCGGGTTAGCGGCAGTGGGCAAAAACAGGACTTCCGTTCGTGCAAAGCTTCATCCGTTGTCAGCCGGTCTCATGAATCTCCCTGATATCGGGTGGGAATCGGCCGGGTCGCAGTGCCGTGCCCTGAGCGGACGGCGTGATTCAGTCCGGTATTATCCAAGACTTGCGCGCGGTATGATCGTTTTTTTGCCCAAACAGGTCAAGACAAACAGCGTTTCCGGTCCACTTTCGATTCCATTCCGATATTAATTTTAAATCGAGGCGTCCATGTATTCCGACATTCCGAAGATCAGGCAAGAAGCCAACCGTTTGGCCGCCAAAACACTCGATATCCACGCCAATGCGATTTTCCTGGTACCGGCCAAGAATGCCGATCTGAATGCACTGCCCTACGGAAAGGAAATCGCCCAGCGCCTCAAGCGTGCCGGCCATAAACTCGACAGTAGCAAACCCTTTGTCACCGATCTGCCCAATCCGAACGCCACCCGTGTCGCCATTGCCGGGATTGATCCGGCATCCAGCGCCTTTGAACTGCTGACGCTCGCGCGCCAGCTCGTTGCCGCGCATAAGGCCCAGAAACCCGGAAGCATCGCCGTGGCCTGCTTCGGTCTCAAGCCGAAGGACGCGGAACGCGCCTGCGAAGCCGTACTGGCAGCCATACTGGCCGCGAATTTCTCCCTGCCGGATTACAAAAGCAAACCGGAGAAGCCGGCCAAGCTTCGCGAGATACATATATATGGTCACGTGGCGCCGGACGACTATGCCCGCACCATCGCGGAAGCCAAAGGCAACAATCTGGCGCGTTATCTCACGGCCCTGCCGCCCAATGAACTGACGCCCGGTAATTATCGCCGTCGCGTCGAAAAACTCGCGCGCGAATACGGCTGGAAAACCGAATTTCTCGACATCCGCAAACTGAAGACGCGCGGCGCCGGCGCCTTCCTCGCCGTGGCCCAGGGTAGCCCGGAACCGGACGCCGGCATCCTGCGACTGTGTTACGCACCCAAAAAGAAATCATCCAAATCCGCCCTCGCGCTGGTCGGCAAAGGCATCTGCTTCGACACTGGCGGCACCAATCTCAAGCCCGCGCGCCACATGCACGGCATGCACGAAGACATGGAAGGCAGCGCCGTCGCCCTCGGTACACTGCTCGCGCTGACGGAACTGAAAGTAGATTTTCCGATAGATGCCTGGCTGGCGCTGGCGCAGAACCATATCGGCCCCAAGGCTTATAAACAGAACGATGTGGTGAAAGCTGCCAACGGCAAAACCATCGAGGTCATGCACACCGATGCGGAAGGCCGCATGGTCTTGGCCGACACGCTTTATTTTGCCTCGCGGGAAAAACCGAAACTGATCGTGGACTTCGCGACGTTGACCGGCGCCTGCGTCGGCGCGCTCAGCACGCGCATGAGCGGCACGCTGACCAATCGCGAGAAACTGGTTCCGGTATTGATCGAAGCCGGCAACGCCTCCGGCGAACGTGTCTGGCCGTTCCCACTGCCAAAGGACTATGAAGACGCACTCAAAAGCGACATCGCCGACATCAAGCAATGCACGCTCGACAACGACGCCGACCACATCCTCGCGGCGACGTTTCTGAAAAAGTTCCTGGTCAACGATCCGGATTGGGTGCACGTGGATTTGTCGGCGGGAAATCACAAGGGTGGGCTTGCCCATATTCCAACGGATACGACGGGGTTTGGGGTCAGGTTTACCTTGAATTTGTTGATGGATCAGAAGGTCCTGAGTTAATTTTTTCTGTCGTCACCCCGGCGGAAGCCGGGGTCCAGTTCTTAAAATGGTTCGCGCGCTCCGCGCGCGACTGCTTCCTGCGGTTCTCGCACGAATCGGCGCTCGCCTAACTCGCCGGGCACTTAGAAACGCGCCACAAACTCAAACACGAGGCTCGTTTCTCCCGATTCCGGCTGCGATGCTTGGCGGCGGCTACGGGGACCCGAAAAAAGCTACCACTTCTGCACTCCGAGCAATGTCAGGTTGATGTGAAGGTACGTTTTCTCCTTGCCAGCGCGAGTACGCTCATCAATCCGGAACCGAGCAGCCAGAATGAGGCCGGAACCGGTACCGGGGTAACTGTGCCTCCGAGAGTAAACTCGACAGCGCACGAAGTAGGCAAGCAGGGTCCCCCGACGGTTGAATCTACTGTCGAAACCCAAGACATAGAGTAGTCCCCGGTTAATGGGTTCCAGTTTCCGGTAGCAAACCACGTGGTAATTCCGACGCTTTTACCAGAACCTGCGTTGAAGTCGACATTGCCCCAATTCCCAAACAGACTGCTTAGATTCATTGTGATTGTGCCACTGATATCGTCAAGTGTTCCTGTAGGAACCGGTCCTCCAACGATGCTTCCGGTAGGCGACGAATCATCCCCTAGGTTTGATGCCGCTGTATATGTATTAAAGGGAGAACCAAACCATATTCCTCCAAATATCGAGGCAGAGTCGGAGGTGGAACTTGGCAGACCTCCACCACCGTTTCCAATATAACCGCTGACGAGATTTGTATTTGGTCCAAAGTAAGTGATTGGGGAAATACTACTTCCGGTACTCGGATTTACAAGCAGCGCATTATTGCTGTCCCAAACGATATAGGTGCCATTAGTGATGTTCATGCTGCCAATACTGAAGGTCGCTGCATTAGCGCTATCTGTCAGCGCGATTCCCAATAGTGACGTCAGGAATGCAAGGCGCAATAGTGCCTGCTTGGATAGAAACATGACTTCCTCCTAGTTGGTTCTGCTTATTACCACACTCAATGGTTGTTACAAATCGAGTGGCGTACGCTTGTTATTGGCCACCAGCCGTTATCTGACTATGTTGGCGCCTTTATATTGCTCTTTACAGTCAGAAAAGGCCACGAATCACATTACGCAACCTTAATAGATAAAGATAACTAATTGATTTGGTTATTTGACCAGCAAAGAATATTCAGTGCGCGTTTCACGCGCGTTGCAACTTTAACCCAGCTTTCTCCAATTCCTCCGAAACCTTCAGGCCCTCCGTGCCGCGACAGGATTCGATAAATTCCTTCGTCGCGATCACGCGAATGACCTCCCCGCCACCGGCCTTCCCGGTCTTGGACGCCAGGGCGAACAGCTTCGCCATTCCTTCCTCGCCCTTAAGGCGCCAGGTTCCCTCGGCGTCCACCGTGAAGGCAAAACCGTGCAGCAACCAAGTCACGACGGGGCCGTCTTTCGATGCGCGACGCGCCGATTTCCTGATCGCCGGCATGGAACGCTCCATCACCGATATCACGTCCTGCAACACCTCGGCTGATTGGTCCGCCGACACCAGCCAATAGAACACCATGGTGTCGTGAAAAAAGGCATGCAACAGCGGCATGCCCTTGAAAAACGGCGAGGTGACGAGCCCGTAACGCGACAGGCCGACCTGTTTCTTGAGCGAAGCACCGAGCCCGAGACGGGCGCGGCGGTTATTAAGATGAATATGACACTGTGCCAGTACCACGCGACAGGCATTGCCTTCATCAAGCGCCGTGGAAAAAAACGGCTGGCCGCTGCGGCGAAAACCCGCGAACATGTAGTTGAAGCGAGCCACGGTGAAATACGCCAGGCTGAAGGCAAACGGCGCCGTGAGGTCCACGAAGATCGTGGAGAAATTGAGCGTGAGATACGATACTGCCAGGAAACCGGATTGCAAGACGGTAAAAGTCAGGTTCACTATGCGATGGTCGATGTTGTACACGAATGCGATCGTGAGCAGCACGACCGATATCAGTGTGACCAGGATATAAATCCATGGCGGCAGTTCGGTAAGGTAGTCGCCCTTTTTCAGGTTGTCGATGGCGGACGCCAGGATCTCCACGCCCGGGTGCGCCTTCGCCATTGGAGTTGTTTTCAGATCGAACAGCGATGGCGCGGTGGAACCGATAATGACGATCTTGCCGGCGAACTCGTCCACGGGGCGCGTCTTCTTGCTTTTCAGCAGATCGAAGTAAATCTCATGGAAGGACACGCGTCGGTACGACGGCGGCTTGCCACGCCAGTTGAGCAGGATGTCGGTCTGGTCCGGCAACGGTACTCCCAAGGCCGCCGCCACGTTAGCCGGCAGCGAACCCACGCGCCAGCCGTATTCATCGGCGTAAACATCGTAGGTCCGGACCATGCCGTCTTCGCCGGTGTAGATATTATTGGTGCCCAACCGGTGATCCGTCAGCGCGTCGAAAAAGAATGGCAGGATTACCGCCATGGTGGCGCTGTCGGGCGCTGCCGGGTCGAGTTTCGATGCGCCGGGCAGCTGCATGACACGCAGTTCGCTCAGCGAGTCATTTTCCTCGTTCAGCCGGATCATCGGGAAAAACGTGTTGGGCGCGGCGGCAATCACGCCGCGGAAATATCTGTCGCCCTCGATGTTGAACACATCCGGATCGCTGAAGGCGATGTCGAACACGATAGCTTTCGGCTGTTGCGCCGCGATGCCTTCCACCAGCTCGCCCATGATGTTGCGCGGCCACGGCCAGCGGCCGTACTCCGGCGCCATGGCGGCCAAAGCCGGCTCGTCGATGTCCACGATCACAATGTCCGTATCAGCCGCGGGATGCTGGAAGCGCGACTTCATGATCAGGTCGTAGGCCTTGTTTTTCATGCCGGCGGTCGAGCCGGTGGCGATGGCGAACACCGCCACGGCACTCACCACGACCGCAAGACCGACGTAAAACCAGTTTCCGAGCCGGTCTGATAGCGAGGACAGCGGCAGCAGAAAGAAACGTGCGAAACCTTGGAGCGGATTATGGGCTTGCATCCTGGACTATCCCTGTCGAATCGGCGATATCATACTGAAACATGCGTTATGCGGATGCTTGAATTACTCCAATACCTGCTTTACCCTAGCGCCCCACGAAAGCAGTCAACAATTCAATCGTTCTGAAAGAGGGAATAACCATGAAAACTCCGCTGGATTCAATTGCAGGCACCGTTATTAGCGGTTTGATCCTGACCGTGATTCTGTATTTCTTTGTCATCAATTTCCTGGTCAAGACCAACGTCTGACCCTGACCACCGAACAATTCACGGGAGAACAACATGGAACTGATTATTGTCCGCTGGTTGCACATCTTCGCCGGCATTATCTGGATCGGCCTGCTTTATTACTTCAATTTCGTCCAGGCCGTGGCACTGCCCAAGGCCAAAGCCGATAACACCGCCGCCGGCATCACCAAACACATTGCGCCCCAGGCACTGTTGTGGTTCCGCTGGGCCGCGCTCGCGACCTGGATTCTCGGCGCCTACTACCTCGAACGCGCCGGCATCGGCCTCGGCAACGCCTTCATGCTCAAGAGCGCAGCCGCCTCCATCGGCATCGGCGCCTGGCTCGGCACGATTATGCTCTTTAACGTATGGGTGCTGATCTGGCCCAATCAGAAAAAGGTGCTGGGCCTGGTCCAGGCCGATGACGCCACCAAGGCCAAGGCCGCACGCATCGCCTTTCTGGCCTCGCGCACCAACACCATGCTGTCCATCCCGATGCTGTTCTTCATGGTCGCTGGCAGCGCGGGACCGGGACACGGCCTGCCGCATATGTAAATTGGCCTACCGGCTGCACCGAGGCCCGGCCGTGCCGGGCCTTTTTATTTCCGGCCCTTGCGTTCTGGCCCGCAGACGGTAGAATTTTTGCTTTAAGTGGCGCCCGCAAGGCGCCTTTGTCTTTTTAGAGCGCTGAAAAAATGCCGACTTCGTACCAAATGCCGCTGTTCTCCGCGCTGCCCGTGGCTTTCACGCATGGTCAGGGCGCCTGGCTGTGGGACACCCAAGGCAAAAAATATCTCGATGCCCTCGCCGGCATCGCCGTCTGCGGACTCGGGCATGCACACCCGGCGGTCACTGCGGCGTTGTGCGATCAGGCCGGCAAACTGCTGCACACATCCAACTGGTATGAAATCCCGTTGCAGGAGCAGCTGGCCGAACGCTTGTGCAAACTGGCTGGCATGGACAATGCTTTCTTCTGCAATTCCGGCGCGGAAGCCAACGAAGCCGCCATCAAGCTGGCACGACTCTACGGCCATCAGCGCGATATCCTGACACCCGGGATCATCGTCACCGAAGGCAGTTTTCACGGCCGCACGCTCGCCACGCTGTCCGCTTCCGGCAATCGCAAGATCCAGTCGGGCTTCGAGCCGCTGGTGCAAGGTTTCTATCGCGTGCCTTACAACGATCTCGCCGCGGTACAGCAGGTTGGCGAACGCAACAAGGATGTCGTGGCGGTGCTGGTCGAACCCATCACTGGCGAAGGCGGCGTAACCATTCCGGACGCAGGCTACCTGAAAGGGCTGCGCAAAATTTGCGATGAACGCGGCTGGCTGCTGATCGTGGATGAAATCCAGACCGGCATGTGCCGCACCGGCAAATGGTTCGCCTGCCAGCACGAAGGCGTGGTGCCGGACGTCATGACGCTGGCCAAGGGACTGGGCAACGGGGTGCCGATCGGCGCCTGCCTCGCGCATGGCAAGGCAGCGCAGGTGTTCAAGCCTGGCAGCCATGGCTCCACCTTCAGCGGCAACCCGCTGGTCTGCCGCGTGGCACTCGCCGTCATCGATGAATTGGACAAGGGAAAATTCGCCGTTCGCGCCGCCAAGCTTGGTGAAAGGCTGCTGGCCAAGCTCAAGGAAAAACTGGGCAAGGTCCCCGGCGTCAGGGAAATTCGCGGGCAGGGTCTCATGCTCGCCGTCGAACTCGATCGGCCGTGCAAGGAACTCTTGCAACGTGCCCTGGAAAGCGGGATTCTTATCAACGTCACGGCGGAAAATGTCATTCGCCTGCTCCCGCCGCTCATCTTCACGGACAGCGAGGCCGATTTGCTGGCCGACACTCTCGACATGGTGGTGCGCGCTTACTTGGAACCCATAACAAAATGAATTCGAGCCACGGGGGACACGGGGAAAAGCATGAAAGGTGTGAATGGGCGCCCCGTTTCTGATACTTTTTACTCCCCGTGCTCCCCGTGGTTTAAAAATTTAGGTTTTCGTTTTGCCAGAGATTCTTAGAGAAAAAATGAAACCGCGTCATTTCCTGTCATTGCTGGACCTTAGCGCCGCAGAACTCAAGCGCTTGATGACGCGCGCCATGGAACTGAAGAGCCTGCAGCGGCGCGGCAAACGCCACACAACGCTGGCCGGCAAGACCATGGCAATGATTTTCGAGAAGTCCTCCACGCGCACGCGTGTATCCTTTGAGGCCGGCATGGCTCAGCTCGGCGGCGTGAGCCTTTTTCTTTCGCCACGCGACACCCATCTCGATCGCGGCGAAGCCGTGGAGGACACCGCGCGCGTATTGTCGCGCATGGTGGACATCATCGTCATCCGCGCCAATTCACATGCCATGGTCGAGCGCTTCGCGGCACACTCGCGGGTGCCGGTGATCAACGCGCTGACCGAGCTCAATCATCCCTGCCAATTGTTAGCCGACATCCAGACCTATCTCGAAAAGCGCGGGAAGATTGCCGGCAAGAAAGCCGCGTGGATCGGCGATGGAAACAATGTCTGCCATTCCTGGATCGACGCCTCGCACCAGTTCAAATTTCAGCTCAATATCGCCACGCCCAGGGGTTACGAACCGAAACCGGAATGGGTTTCTGCCTGCCGCGACCACGTGACGCTGCATCATGAACCGGCACAGGCGGCAAAGGGGGCGGATATCGTCGTGACCGACACCTGGGCCAGCATGGGGCAAGAACATGAAAAAGCTGAACGCACCAAGGCCTTCTCCGGGTTTATGGTGGACAACACGCTCATGAAGCTGGCCAAAAAAGATGCTGTCTTCATGCACTGCCTGCCAGCCTATCGCGGTGCCGAAGTGGCGGCCGATGTCATTGATGGACCGCAGAGCGTCGTCTGGGACGAAGCCGAAAACCGGTTGCATGCCCAGAAAGCCCTGCTGGAATTCCTGCTCGCCAGCCCTTCAAAAAAATAAACCGCACTACCCGGGCTCGTTCGCTCCGCCCCCAACGCGTTTGGCCGCCCCGGCGCGCATCTGCTAGGCTAGCGTTGTGAACGAAATCCTCGCGCTCGATGACATTGAATGTCAGTACGATGGACGCCTCGCCGTGTGCGGTCTGTCGATGCGCGTCAATGCGGGCAGTATTGTTTGCCTGCTGGGGCCGAGCGGTTGCGGCAAAACCACTGTGTTGCGCGCTATCGCCGGTTTTCATCCGCTGAGCGCGGGCAATATCTGGATCAATGGCAACGCCGTTTCCCAGCCGGGTTTCACCCTGCCTCCGGAGAAGCGTCATCTTGGCATGGTGTTTCAGGATCATGCCCTGTTTCCGCACCTCGATGTCGCTGGCAACATTGGCTTCGGCCTGCGCGGAATCACAAGCGCGCAGAAGCAAAAGCACGTCAGTGAGCTGCTTGAGATCACCGGCTTGAATGGCATGGGGGCACGCTACCCGCATGAACTCTCCGGCGGCCAGCAGCAGCGCGTGGCGCTGGCACGCGCATTGGCACCCAAGCCTGACCTCATCCTGCTCGATGAACCGTTTTCCAATCTCGATATCGAACTGCGCGAACGCCTGTCTGGTGAGGTGCGCGAGATTCTCAAACAACGCGGCGCCACCGGCGTGCTGGTGACACACGATCAACACGAGGCCTTTGCACTCGGCGATGCTGTTGGCGTAATGCACGAGGGTAAACTGTTGCAATGGGATACGCCCTACAACCTGTATCACGAACCGAACAACCGCTTTGTTGCGGACTTTATCGGTCAGGGCGTGTTCCTGCGCGGCACGCTGCTAACACCCGACACGGTCGAAACCGAAATCGGCGTACACAAGGGCAATCGTGCTTATGACTGGGGACGGGGGACGCAGATCGAACTGCTGTTGCGCCCGGATGACATTGTGCCGGACCCGGAAGGTCCGCTCAAGGCGAAAGTGGTTCAGAAGGCTTTTCGTGGCGCGGAGATTCTTTACACCTTGCGCCTGTCCAGCGGCGGTCGGTTACTGGCGCTGTTTCCCAGTCACGCCGATCACGCCATCGGCGAACGCGTCGGCATCCGCGTACAGGCCGATCACCTCGTGGCCTTCCCGCTCTCCACGGGGCAGCCTGTCAAAACAGCTCAAGCGGCGAAGTAGCCGCGCCTGATCCTGGAGTTATTTGTGAATCGGTTTCCCGCTGCCAAGAACAGGCCCCGCATCGCCATGGGATTGGGTCAAGGGCAACACACTCCCGGAGTTTGAAGTCCAGAGCGTGGCCGGATCGCGTTTCGGCTTGGCCTGACCCGCGCCAACCTTGTCCACGCGCGCCATGTAGCCCTCCGTCGTGAGATACGCGAGTATCTTGTCCGCCGCTTCATTGGCCGATTGCAAGGAAGTGTCTACAACGATCTCGGGGTTGATCGGTGTTTCATAAGGATCGGACACGCCGGTAAATTGTTTGATCAGGCCTGCACGCGCCCGTGCATACAGCCCTTTGCGGTCACGCGATTCACAGGTGTCGAGCGGTGTGGCCACGTGAATCTCGATGAAGTCACCGTCCTCCTCGACCATGGAGCGTACCTGCGCGCGCGTGTTGGCATAGGGTGCAATCGGCGCGCAAATCGCAATCCCGCCGTGGCGCGTGATCAGGCTCGCGACATAGCCCTGGCGCAACACGTTAATGTCACGATGCTCGCGCGAGAAACCGAGCTCAGAGGAAATGTTCTTGCGCACGATGTCACCGTCGAGCAGCGTGACGGGGCGTGCCTCCTGTTCCTTGAGCCGCGCAGTCAGCACCTGCGCCAGCGTGGATTTGCCCGCGCCCGACAGGCCGGTAAAAAACAGGGTGAAACCCTGGCGCAGCGTCTTGTGCCATTCTTCCAGCACCGCCGGATAGGAAAACCAGTGCGCCACCTCGGCATTCTGTTCGTGCGAAGCCACCCGGATCTTTCCCTTCATGCGCCGGCTGGCGCCGCGGGGTGAAAGCAGTTTCTCCGGCTGGTCTTCCTCCAGCACCAGGTTGCGGAATGGCACGACTTCGATGCCGATCTCCTGCGCGTGCCACACCACGGAATCGAGGCCATGATATTTCCCGTACAAAGACTCACCCGTGGCGCCCTCGCCCTGGTCATCGTAATCGTGCTCCACGATGAAGTGCGTGCAGCCGAAATTCTTGTGGAGAATGGCATGCCATATGGCGCTGCGCGCGCCACTGTGGCGTGGCGACAGTTCGAGCAGATTAAGTTGCGCGGCCTGCGACGAATAATGATCAAGTACTGCACTCAATGCCCGTGCGCGTGAAAAGTGATCGGCGTCGTTCAAACCCCGACGTCCAACGGACGATTGAATCAGCAGCACGGCATCTTTCAGGTAAGTCGTGCGCTTGGTGAATTCCACGTGCGCACGGTGCATGAGATGGCGCGGGTGATAACCGACCACGCGTGTGGCGCCCTGGCGCGCCAATCGCGCGCGCACTTCCGCCGGCGTCTGGCGCAGGGGAGCAAAATCATGATGGGTCGGCAGTTCCACGACTTCGAGTTTGCCGCTGAGGCAAGCGTCACCGCTGGCGTTGAGCAGCTGATTTGCCGCCGCATGCGTGATGGAACGGGTGCCGTAGAGGCACTGCGCTTCCGCGCCCTTGTCCGGCTGCCATTTCTCCGCCACCGTGAGCACGGCCATGAGCGTGCCCTCGCCATCGCGTAGCGCGATGGTCTGACCCGGTGAAATGCTTTCCGAGAATTTCAACGATACATCAAGCGTCACCGGAATCGGCCAGAGCTTGCCATCGGCAAGACGCATGCCCGCGCACACGGCCTCGTAATCCGACTGTCCCATGAAAGACTGAAGCGGCGAAAACACGCCGGTCGCCAGCATTTCCAGATCGGCGAGCTGCCGAGGAGAAAGATCGAGAGAAACGAGATCGCGCGAAGCTGTCTTGATTTCGGCTGCGCGTTCAGGATTAACCTTGAGATTGACCAGTGTGCCGCCGTAGGGTGAATTCAGTTCTTTCGAGGTGACCAGCCGCTGTATGCCGCTCATAGATATACTCCTTGTCGCTTCCCGCCTTTCCACGATATCGGCGCCACCCCCGAAAAGGTGAACGTTCGACATTCCCCGGTAGGTAAACCCCAATCTTGGGTTAGAGCCGTGTGTATCAGGCACTTGCTTGCGCAACCCCACTAGAAGGGCAAGCCTATACAGGGTTTGCAAAAGGACAATTGAACGGTCATGTCAGGACGATAAGTGGCACATATTGCTGGACCAGGGGCACCGTAACCTGCCGGTAGAATAGGGATATCTGGAACGATTTTTGCTGCCATACTAAAGACTGGTCATCCACGTTGTTTCCCGCATTTTGCGGCCCAAAAACGGGTTTACAGGGGCGTTTTGCTAAAATAGTCTTCAGAAAGAGGGAATTGTGGATAAAAAGATATTACGCCTGCTGATTGTTGACGATTCGCCGGATGACTCCGAACTGGCCGTGGCATCGCTGCGCAAGGCCGGTTACATGCTCAAGAATCAGCGCGTGCAGGATCTCGCCTCCATGCAAGCGGCGCTCGACAAGGGAACCTGGGACGTGGTGCTCTCGGAATACACGCTCCCGCATTTTGGCGCGCAGTTGGCGCTGGACCTGGTCAAGCGTGCGCATCTCGATATTCCCTTTCTCGTCGTCACCCGCAACATCCGCGACCCGGACCTCGTCAAGATCATGCGCAACGGCGCTCATGACGTGGTGTTGAAAAGCCAGTCGGCGCGCCTCGCCCCCGCCGTGGAGCGCGAGCTGCACGTGGCCGAGGAGCGCCGCAAGCATCAAAAAATGTCGCTGGCGCTGAACGAAGTGGAGAACAAAAACCGCGCCATCATCGAAGGTTCGCGCGAGGCCATTTGTTACTGCCTAGACGGCATGCACATCGACGCCAACAAGGCCTACCTCGAGATGTTCGGCTATCAGGACCTGAGCGAACTCGAGGGCGTGCCCGTGCTCAATCTGGTCGATAAATCCGAACACGTGCGCTTCAAGGATTATCTGCGCAAGATCAATTCACCGAATCCTCCCGAGCCCCAGGAATTTCTGGCGGCGAAAAAGGGCGGGCAGCATTTCCACGCGGAACTGGCCATCTCGCCCATCGTCCTCAACGGCGAGAGTTGCACGCAATTCGTCGTCATTGACGTCTCGAAACGCAAGGCCGTCGAGAACCGCTTGCAATACCTGAATCAGCACGATCCGCTCACCGGACTGTACAACCGCCATCATTTCACCCAGGAACTGTCCAAGGCGCTGGAAAAGGTGAAACAGGATGACAGCCGGAGCGCCCTGCTTTATCTCGATCTCAACGAGCTCAAGGACATCAACGATTCCCTCGGCCATGCCGCCGGCGACCGGCTGCTGCTGAAGATTGCCCGCATGTTCCGGGACAAACTCGGCGAGTCGACAATTCTTGCGCGCTTCAGCGGAGATGAATTCACCGCGCTGTTGCACGGCATGAACGACAGTCAGATCAAGGAAGCCGTGGCCTCCATGCTTTCGTCACTGAAAGAAACCACTTTTAGCGAGGGCGGCAAAACTTTCCGCTGCGATGGCACGATTGGCGTAGTAGTGATCGACAAAAACAGCGAAAACGCACAAGCGGTGCTGAACAAGGCCTACCAGACCTGTCAGGGCAACCGGCCGTCCAAACCGACGCCCGTAGCTGTTCCTGTTCCGGCAACGGAAATGGCAACGGCCTCGAAGCCATTGCCCGCGGTCGAGGTTCACGCCACGGCTAACATACCGGCACTGGCACCGGCGCCGATACCCGTGCTCACGGAAATCCGCCGTCCCGCGCCGGCTATCTCGGCAGCCACCGCGCACGAGTGGGAGGCACGGCTCAAAACCGCGCTGGAGAAAGACGGCTTCCAGCTTGCCTACCAGCCCACCGTCAATCTTCACGGTGACCCGGCGGAGTATTTTGAAGTGCTGCTGCGACTGCCCGGCCGCAATGGCGAACTGATCCACGCCGGCGAATTCATGCCCGCCGCGGAACAACTGGGATTGCTGGCCGTGATCGATCGCTGGGTCATCCGCCAGTCAGTTCAATCGCTCGCCGCGCTGCATCGCGAGGGCCGGCAGGCCAGCTTCTTCATCAATTTGTCCCCGGTGTCGCTGGGGGACCCTGAACTGCTGTCAATGCTCCAGAAACAGATTGCCGTCGCGCAAATCAAACCGGAATATCTGGTGCTCGAGGCCGATGAGCCCGCCGTCATGGCGAATCCCTCCGACGCCGCCATGTTCATGCAGGCCGTGCGAAGAATCGGATGCCGTTTCGCGATTGACAATTTCGGCAACAACCTCAGCACGCTCAACCGTCTGCGCGACATGCCGGTCGATTTCCTCAAGATATCGGGTTCTCTTATCCGCAACCTGTCGACCGACGTGCTCACCCGCACCTCGCTCAAGGCCATCATCGATCTCGCCAAGTCCATGAACAAACAGACCATCGCCAAATTCGTCGAGAAAGCAGACGATCTCGGCGTGCTCTGGAACCTCGGTTTCGATTACGTGCAGGGTAACTATTTTCAACAGGCAGACGCCCACACCGATTACACCTTCGCGGACGAAACCACGCTCGCCACTGACACCAGCTCGCCCACATGGGCGAATTCCCGCCGCTGACTTAACTCTAAAAACCCGGAAAAAAACTGATTCAAACCACGGGGAACACGGGGAAAAGAGTGTAAAAAGGTAAAAAAACGACTTCCTATCTTCTCAGAAATTTTTCATTCCCCGTGCTCCCCGTGGTTTAAGATTTTTTTATAGGTTTACTCCAGTCGGCGTTGCCTCCTTTCATGCGCACTCTATAATAAGCCGCGTTTGACCCACACCAGGTAACACCATGTCCGGGCAGTTCATTTATACGATGCATCGCGTCAGCAAAATCGTGCCGCCGAATCGCACGATTTTGAAGGATATCTCGCTGTCCTTCTTTCCCGGCGCCAAGATCGGCGTACTGGGCGTGAACGGCTCGGGAAAATCAACGCTGCTGCGCATCATGGCCGGCGAATACAAGGAATACGACGGCGAGGCGCGCCCGCAGCCGGGAATCCGCATCGGTTTTCTGCAACAGGAACCGCAACTCGATCCCAAAAAGGACGTGCGCGGCAATGTCGAGGAGGCCGTGACGGAAACCAAGGCCCTGCTCGATAAATTCAATGAAATCAGCATGAAATTCGGCGAACCCATGAGCGACGAGGAAATGAACAAGCTCATGGAAAAACAGGCAAAGCTGCAGGAAAAGATCGACGCCGCCGGCGCCTGGGACCTGGACCGCAAACTCGAAATCGCGGCCGATGCCCTGCGCCTGCCGCCGTGGGAGGCGGACGTGACCAAGCTCTCGGGCGGCGAGCGCCGGCGCGTGGCGCTGTGCCGGCTGCTGCTGTCGCAGCCCGACATGCTGCTGCTCGACGAACCTACCAACCATCTCGACGCCGAATCCGTCGCCTGGCTCGAGCGCTTCCTGCACGACTACCCCGGCACCGTCGTGGCCGTGACCCACGACCGATATTTTCTCGACAATGTCGCCGGCTGGATTCTCGAACTCGACCGCGGCGAGGGTATTCCCTGGAAAGGAAATTATTCCTCGTGGCTGGAACAAAAGCAGAAGCGTCTAGAAGTCGAGGAGAAACAGGAGTCCGCGCGTCAGCGCACCCTGAAACTGGAACTTGAATGGGTGCGCACCAATCCCAAGGGGCGCCACGTCAAAAGCAAGGCGCGTCTCGCCGCCTACGAAGAACTCGCCTCGCAGGAATTCCAGAAGCGCAACGAGACCAAGGAAATTTTCATCCCACCCGGGCCGCGTCTGGGCGAGGTGGTGGTGCAGGCAGAAAATCTGAGCAAGGGATTTGGCGAACAACTGCTGTTTGAAAACCTGAGCTTCAACCTGCCGCGCGGCGGCATTGTCGGTATCATCGGCCCAAACGGCGCTGGCAAGACCACGCTGTTTCGCATGATCACCGGTCAGGAGAAGCCCGACGGCGGCAAGCTTCGCATCGGCGAGACCGTGCAGCTCGCCTACGTGGACCAGAGCCGCGATACACTGGACGGCAATAAGACCGTGTGGGAGGAAATCTCCGGCGGTCACGATATCATGATCGTCGGCAAGAGCGAGGTGCCATCACGCGCCTATGTCGGACGCTTCAATTTCCGCGGCGCGGACCAGCAAAAGCCCGTCAAGAATCTCTCCGGCGGCGAGCGCAACCGCGTGCATCTGGCGAAAATCCTGAAGAGCGGCGGCAATCTGCTGCTGCTCGATGAACCGACCAACGATCTGGACGTGGACACGCTGCGCGCGCTCGAAGAGGCGCTGCTCGACTTTGCCGGTTGTGCCGTAATCATCTCGCACGACCGCTGGTTCCTCGACCGCATCGCTACCCATATTCTCGCGTTCGAAGGTGACAGTAACGCCGTGTGGTTCGAGGGCAACCACGCCGACTACATGGCGGACAAGGAACGCCGCCTCGGCACGGAGGCAGTGCAGCCTCACCGTATCAAGTACAAAAAGCTCATTCACTGACCAGGCTGTCAAGCCTCTTTCTCTTCCCGTGGCGAGCGAAGAACCCACTAAATATTCTATTGTCCGCACCTGGAACAACTGAAAACACACTATAAATGGGCAGATTCAGCTGACCGACGGCTGGGCAGATGCCAGCGGCTTCTGTTAGATTGTTGCCGTCCTGTACTTATCAGGAACTTGCGCAGGGAAAGTGTGTCATAAGTGTTCGGTTGATTTCGTCGGGGTCATGACATCGATCATTTACCCTACTGAGACCCTTCCAGCGGAATTAATCGAATGTATAAACCTTAAACCAATGGAGACGATCATGATGAATGCCAAGAAAATCACCGGCCTTGCCCTCGCAACGGCCGCCGCTGGACTGTTTGCGACCGCAGGAATTCCGGCTGCCTACGCTGCCAAACATGAAATGGAAGCCAAGGTTCACTGCGACGGCGTAAACTCCTGCAAGGGTACGTCGGCCTGCCAGACTGCATCGAGCGCCTGCAAGGGCCAAAACAGCTGCAAGGGCAAAGGCTGGTCGTACATGAGCAAAGCGGAATGTGATGCCGCCAAAGCTAAAATGATGGATAAGAAGTAACACAATCCACAATTCAGAGCCGCAAAAACCGGGCGCCGAAAGGCGCCCGGTGTTTTTTCAAAATGACGATGACAAATACCTCTCTACTTCCTGACCGCCCCTTCCTTGGCTTCGGGTTGGGACTTCGTCCCACGCATTACGAAACCGTCCTGAATGAATCGCCAGCTGTCGACTGGTTTGAAATTATTTCCGAAAACTATCTCATCCCGGGCGGCAAGCCGTTGCATTATCTCGACCGCATTCGCGAACGATACCCCATGGTCATGCATGGGGTATCGCTTTCGATCGGCTCGCAGGATGCGCTCGACCGGGAATATCTGAAACAGCTGCGCGCGCTCGCCGACCGCGTCGAGCCCGAGTGGATATCCGACCATCTGTGCTGGACTGGCGCGCATGGGCTCAATGCCCACGATCTGCTGCCCCTGCCTTACACCGAGGAAGCCTTGAAACACGTAGCGACACGTGTCAGCGAAGTGCAGGATTTTCTTGGCCGCCGGATTCTGCTGGAGAACGTTTCCAGTTATGTCAGCTACCCGGAATCGGAGATGAGCGAATGGGAATTCCTGCGAGAAATCGCCACACGCGCCGACTGCCTGATCCTGCTCGACATCAACAATATCTACGTCAGCAGCGTCAACCATGAATTCGACCCGCATGATTACCTTCAAGCCATACCGGTAGAACGGGTCTGGCAGTTCCATCTTGCCGGCCACCGCAATCACGGCGATTACATCATCGACACCCATGATGAGCCGGTCATCGACCCGGTGTGGGATTTGTACGCGCAGGCTGTACGCCGTTTCGGCCGCGTCTCGACCATGATCGAACGCGACGACAATATCCCCCCGCTGCCGGAACTGCTGGCGGAATTGGACCGCGCTCGCCAAATTGCCGTTTCGACGCTCAGTCAAACCGCTGCTTCGGCCGCCTTGGCATGAGCGCGCTCTTCGACCTGCAATCCGATTTCCAGTCGTTCCTGCTCGACGGCAACGAGCGCATGCTGAGTCGTGTCACCGGCACTGCAAAAGTCGGTACCGAGCAACGACTCGCCATTTATTACGACGCCTACCGGCTGCGTCTGCTCGAGGCCCTCACGTCGAACTATCCCGTCCTGCGCGCCTGGATCGGCGACGAGGAATTCGAGAAGGCGGGAATAGCCTATCTCGCCACCCATCCTTCCCGGAATTTTTCCATTCGCTGGTTCGGACACCGCCTGCCGGAATTTCTCGCCGCCACAGAATCCTGGAGCGGCACACCCTTTCTCGCCGAAATAGCCTCTCTGGAATGGGCCCTGTCCGAAACCTTTGATGCCGAAAATGGCACGATCATGGCCACCGAGGACATGGCACGCATTCCGGCAGACGCCTGGCCAGACATGCGTGTGCAATTCCACCCGGCCATGCGCCGACTGAACTTGCGCTGGAACGTGCCGGTAATCTGGAAGGCCATCAATCAAGATCTGGACGTCGAAAAAAACTCCGTCTCCTGTCGCGGCGAAACCAGCGCCACACCCGCGGCAGGAAATGCACAGCATGTCGAAGCACTGCGCAACATTCCAGCGCCGGAAGCGAGCGAGTATCCGCAAGCCTGGCTCGTCTGGCGCCAAGACCTTAAAACCTGGTTCCGTTCTCTGTCTGTGGACGAGGCCTGGGCGCTCGATGCCGCCCGCTCAGGCGAGTGCTTTGCGGCCATTTGCGAGGGGCTCTGTGAGTGGATCGACGCCCAGAACGTGGCGCTGCATGCTGCCGGTCTGATAAAACTATGGATCACCGACGGCATTGTCAGTGGAATTGATCTCGGCAGGCAGTAATATACCTGCCAAAGAAAATTAGACAGGATTTACAGGATTAAAAGACAGGATTAGCAGGATTTCTTTTGAATTTAGAGAATTTTTAATCCTGTGAATCCTGAAAAATCCTGTTAATCCTGTCCATTTAATTGTGTCAGAACTCTAAACAACATGTCACAACGAATGATTTTTCTCGGGGGTTTTCTGATCTGCGCCGGCTTGATGGCAGCGGCGTTGTACTTCCAGTACGGCATGCAACTCGAGCCCTGCCCACTGTGTATTTTTCAGCGGCTGTTCGTGATCGTCACGGGGCTGATATTGCTGGCCGCCGCACTGCACAATCCCGGAAAGCTGGGACGCCGTATCTACGGAGTTGTTACGGCACTTGCCGCCGGTTTGGGAGCTGCTGTCGCGGGCCGCCATGTCTGGATCGAAAACCTGCCATTCGATCAACAACCCGGTTGCGCCTATAGCCTCAATGATATGCTGGAAACATTCCCGCTGCTCAAAACCCTGAAGCTGGTGCTGGAAGGTAGCGGCGGATGCGGCCAGATCAACTGGTCTTTCCTGGGCCTCAGCATGCCGAGCTGGACTCTGATCTTTTTTATCTTCTTTGTCGGATTGGGGCTATTGCTGCTTTTCACTTCGATCGGCAGACGCTGAAGCCGCTTCCAGCCTAATTCCAGATATCCACCACGACACCCTGTTCGCGCAGATAATCCGCGCGCGCCTGGATGAATCGTTGCAGGCTCGGCTGCGTCTTGTAGGCGCCGGAGACGACGTAATCCAGCACCGATTGGACGTGAAAACCTTTCAACATTCCCTCGATCCGGATGACTTCCTTTCCACCGTCGTACAACACCGCCGTCGGCACGTAAGCAACGTTCAGTGAATCCGCCCATGCACGCGCATTGGTCTTGTGACCAGCAGGGGTCACCACCGGCATGTCGCCCCATCGATCCAGCTGGATCACGTGGTAACGTTTGAGAAAATCCATCGTGACGGCATCCTTCAGCACCACCTCGTGCATGCGGTCGCAACCCGTGCAATCTTTTTGTTCAAAAAATACCGCGAGAGGTTTACCTCCGGGAACACGCGTCAGATCGTGGGGAGGTCTGGCAAAAAACGGTTGCGGCTGAAGTGCGCCTTTCGCCGGCGGTGGCGACAGTTTGGCGAGATATTCCTTGAAGGTCAGGCGCTTTTCCTGCTTTTCGCCGACATATTTGAGCGCCGCCAGAAACTGGTGCGGCGGGTAGTAGCCGTTGATGCGCAGCACCTGTTCACCCTGCTCGTTGAAAAACAGCAAGGTGGGCGTAAACCAGACTTTGAGTTTGGCAGCGAGTTCCTTCTCCGGCATGGACTTGCCGGAGAGATCGGTGACTTCGCGGTTCCCCCACAAATCAAAATCGATGGCATCAAAATGCTGGCGTGTGTAGTCCACGATATGCGCCTGACTGAAATTTTTGTTGAAAAGCTCGGCGCAATACGGGCAGCCTTCCTGGCCGAAATAAAGCATCAGCCGCTTGCCACTCTGAGTTGCCTCGGCGACGTCTTCCGGCAGATCGAGGAAAGAATTCTTGAACCAAGCAGGAATCTCGAACTGGCCGACACCACGCAACTCAGTCTTCTCCGCTGCTGGTAAAATGAATGACATCAGGGCCAGCAATATCCCTGCGCCGAGTAGCGCCATGCGCCTGAAACAGCTTCGTAGCATCACATGCCTCCATTCTCCGGATTTGTCGCTTGTTCGGCGAACAGACGGCAATTTCCACGGATGAACGTTACAAGTATATGACGTAGATCGGGTAGAATTCATTTCATTCCTGTCCAACTACCCCAACGCTATGCGAACTCGACATTACGGAAAACCCCCTGCCCGCCAGAGTGACTGGAATGCGATTAAATCGCTATTGCCCTATTTGTGGGAATTCCGTGGACGCGTCGCGCTGGCGATGGCCTTTCTGGCGCTTGCCAAGATAGCGACCGTTTCCGTCCCCCTGGTCCTGAAAGAAATCGTCGACGCGCTCAGCACGACCAACGCCACGCTCGCCTTGCCGGTTTTTCTGCTTGTTGCCTACGGCGCGCTGCGGCTCGCCAACTCCACCTTCGGCGAATTACGCGATGCCGTGTTCGCCAAGGTCACGCAGCGCTCGATCCGGCGCGTGGCGCTCAAGGTCTTCGAGCACCTGCATAATCTGGCTTTGCGTTTCCATCTCGAACGCCAGACCGGCGGGATGTCGCGCGATATCGAGCGTGGTACGGCGGGCATCCGTTTTCTGCTCAACTTCATGCTGTTCAATATCCTGCCTACCATCCTCGAGATCGGATTCGTGGCGGCGATCCTGCTGGTCAAATACGACCCCTGGTTTTGCATCGTCACGCTGGTCACGCTGGTGGTTTACATCGGTTTCACGCTTTGGGTCACCGAGTGGCGCATGATTTTCCGTCGCAACATGAACGAAATGGATTCCAAGGCCAATACGCGCGCCATCGACAGCCTGCTCAATTACGAAACCGTGAAGTATTTCAACAACGAGGGCTTTGAGGCCGGGCGCTACGATGAAACCCTGCAATCCTGGGAAAAGGCGGCGGTCCGCAACCAGACTTCGCTGTCGCTGCTGAACATTGGTCAGGGCATGGTCATTGCCGTGGGCGTCACGATCCTCATGCTCATGGCCGGTCAGGGCGTGGTACAGGGAACCATGACCATCGGCGATCTGGTGCTGGTCAACGCCTTCCTGATCCAACTCTATATGCCGCTGCATTTCCTCGGTTTCGTGTATCGCGAGATCCGTCATTCGCTGGCGGACATGGAACGCATGTTCGGGTTGCTGGCGCAAAATACCGAGGTCAGCGACCGGCCGGATGCCGGCAATCTGAACATCAGCGGCGGGGCCATCCGTTTCGAACACGTCGGTTTCGGCTACGACAGCCGGCGCATGGTGTTAGAAGATGTGAGCTTCGATGTTCCTTCCGGGCATAAGGTCGCGGTCGTCGGGTCGAGCGGCGCCGGCAAATCGACCCTTTCACGTCTGCTTTTCCGGTTCTACGACGCCACCACCGGTCGCATCCTGATCGACGGTCAGGACATCCGCGACGTCACCCAGAAAAGCCTGCGCCGCGCCATCGGCATCGTGCCGCAGGACACGGTGCTGTTCAACGACACCATCTACTACAACATCGCCTACGGCCAACCCGATGCCACGCGCGAGCAAATCATCGAGGCGGCACGCTCGGCGCATATCCACGAGTTCGTGGAAACGTTGCCGGACAAATACGACACGCTGGTGGGCGAGCGCGGCCTGAAGCTGTCCGGCGGGGAAAAACAGCGTGTCGCCATCGCCCGCACACTGCTGAAAAACCCACCGATCCTGTTGTTTGACGAGGCCACCTCGGCGCTCGACTCACGCACCGAGAAGGCGATCCAGGCGGAATTGCAGGAGATCGCGACCAATCACACGACCCTGGTCATTGCCCACCGGCTTTCCACCATCATGGATGCCGATCAGATCCTGGTAATGGAACATGGTCGCATTATCGAACGCGGTGCCCACAGCGAACTACTGACGCGCAACGGCGCCTATGCCCACATGTGGGCGCTGCAACAGCAGGAACAAAAGGAAGAGGAACAGCGGATGAAAGCGGTCAGTAGCTGAAGCCACTACATAGACGAACCGAACGAGGGATTTACGCTGTCCTTGGGAGCAGGCAAACCGGCAATTTTGGAGGCCTGCGTCACCGCACCGCCTGGAAAGAGTTGATAGAGGTATTTGCGCCCGCCCATTCTGGAAAACCGCTCTTCGAGAGCCAGAAGCAATGTACGTGCGTGCAGCACTTGTCCATGCCTCCGATAAAGCTCGCGCAGGAAATGAATCACTTCCCAGTGATCCGGCTTGAGTTCTATTCTCATTTCACTGGCCAGCTTCCGGGCAATGTCCTCTGACCAGTCATCCAGCCCAATCAGGTTTCCTGCCGGGTCCTTCTCGATCGCGCCTTCATTAACGATGAATTTCATTATGTCGGGCATGATTTGCCTCCGTGCCAATCAAACGGCTTGTACCGACTTGAAGTGATGCCATATTTTATATCAGTGAGCACCAGCCTGCATCGACAAGACTGCCAACAAGAAAAACCTCGCCGTGCAACTGTTTGATTTGACGATAACACTTACGGGATAACCTCTCCATGCAAGCAATAATCTTGTCGGCTTGCAATCCTGTAACACGAGAGTAACATTCGCGCGCATTCGTGCTTTCCGAGAATAACAATTTGAATAACGACGCCCCTGCGCGGAAATCCTCTACTGCCGCACTTGCCCTGCTCGCCCTCGGCGTCGTCTTCGGCGACATCGGCACCAGCCCGCTCTACGCCGTCAAGGAGACCTTCAGCCCCGAACACGGCATTCCCCTCAACACGGCGAACATCCTCGGCGGGCTTTCGACCATATTCTGGGCGCTGATGATCGTGGTATCGCTCAAGTACGTAACGCTCATCATGCGTGCGGACAACAAGGGCGAGGGCGGCATCATGGCGCTGCTGGCGCTCGCTTCCACGGCCGTCAGGAATTCGCCACGCACGCATTCGGTTATCCTGCTCCTCGGAGTAATCGGCGCAGCATTGTTCTACGGCGATGCCGTACTGACGCCGGCGATCTCGGTCCTGTCCGCCGTCGAGGGTCTCGAGGTCGGTACCGCGACCTTCAAGCCATATGTCATTCCGATCGCGGTCATCGTGCTGGTAACGTTGTTCGCCTTTCAGCGCCAGGGCACCGCGGTGGTCGGGGCCTTGTTCGGGCCAATCTGCGTCTTGTGGTTTCTCTCCCTCGGTACCGTGGGCGTGTACAACATCGTGCAGAACCCGGCGGTGTTATGGGCGCTTAATCCCGTGCATGCGTTTGGCTTCGTCACCGGCCACGGCTTTGCCTCGTTCGTGGTGCTGGGCGCGGTGCTGCTCGCGTTCACCGGTGCGGAGGCGCTCTACGCCGACATGGGACATTTCGGCAAGCGCGCGGTACGTCTCGCCTGGTTCGGCCTGGTATTGCCGGCGCTGGCGCTCAATTACTTCGGACAGGGGGCGCTTCTGATCGTCAATCCACAAGCAATTACGAACCCGTTCTACCACGCCTACCCGGCCTGGGCGCTGTACCCGATGATTGCTCTCGCCACCGCTGCCACCGTGATCGCCTCGCAGGCGGTCATTTCGGGTGCGTATTCCGTCACCAGGCAGGCAGTCCAGCTCGGTTACCTGCCGCGCATGAATATTCTGCATACCTCGGTAAAACAGATCGGGCAAATTTATATTCCGAGCATCAACTGGATCCTGCTCGTATCCGTGCTTGCCGCGGTAATCGGATTCGGCTCCTCTTCCAATCTCGCTTCGGCGTACGGCGTGGCGGTGGCGGGCACCATGCTGATCGACACCATCCTGACTTTCTTCGTCATCCGTTATGGCTGGGGCATTCCCATGATCGTGGCGGCCATCAGCACCGGCTTCTTCATTCTCGTGGACATGGCATTCTTTTCCGCCAGCCTGCTGAAAGTTTTCGACGGCGGGTGGTTCCCGTTAGTTGTCGGAGCGGCGATATTCGTGCTCATGGTCACCTGGCGGCGCGGACGCGATCTGCTGCTGGCGCGACTACGGGAATCCTCGGTCCCGCTGGAGGCGTTCCTGAAATCGCTGATGCGCAACCCGCCGACGCGGGTACACGGCACAGCGGTGTTCATGACCTCGACGCCGGGCAGCGTCCCCCATGCGCTGCTGCACAACCTGGCGCACAACAAGGTGCTGCATGAGCGCGTGGTCTTTCTCACCGTCATCATCAAGGACGTCCCGTGGGTACCATCGAAAGAACGCGTGCACATCCAGGACCTGGGGAACAACTGCTTCCAGGTCACCATTCACTTCGGCTTCAAGGACCGTCCCGATGTCATGCAAGCGCTTGAACTGTGCCGCGAATACGAGCTGGAATTCCAACCGCTCCAGACCTCGTTCTTCCTGAGCCGCGAGACCGTGATCCCGAGCATCCGCGTTGAAGGCATGGCGCTGTGGCGCGAGCGCCTGTTCGCCACCATGGCGCGCAACGGCGGGAGCCCCGTGGAGTACTTCAATCTCCCGGCCAACCGCGTTATCGAAGTTGGTACCCAAATCGAGATCTGACGCCGGCGCAGGGACCAGAATCAACGGCCCGCGAAAATCCATGCGCCCAATCGGGCCTCTTTTCCTGCCCATCCAGTATTTGCATGGACGCTCGGCAGCGGCAAATTTATACTTGGCGGACCGTTTTTCATTGGCACACTGACCGGAGATTCCATGCGCCCAGCGCTCATCCTTGCCGTTCTCGAACGTGAATTCCTGAGCACCCGCGAGGGCCACCACACGCCGGTCATGCTGTGGGGCCCGCCCGGTGTCGGCAAGTCGCAGATGGTGGCGCAAGTGGCGAACAAGCATGGCGTTCCGGTCATTGATGTCCGTCTGTCGCAAATGGAGCCAACCGATCTGCGTGGCATTCCGTTCCGCGTCGGTGACGTCGTTGAGTGGGCCATTCCGGCGATGCTGCCGGATACCAAACGCCACGGCGCCGAGGGCATCCTGTTTCTCGACGAAATCACTTCGGCAGCGCCAACGGTTTCCGCCGCCGCCTACCAATTGATCCTCGATCGGCGGCTCGGCGCCTATGTCGTTCCCGCGGGCTGGGCCATCTTCGCTGCTGGCAACCGCCAGGGCGACCGTGGTGTCACCTACAGCATGCCCGCGCCGCTGGCGAACCGCTTTTCCCACTTCGGAGTAGAGACCCATCTCGACGACTGGGTCGCCTGGGCCTACGCAAATAATATCGACGAACGTGTCATCGCGTTCCTGCGCTTCCGCCCTGAATTGCTGTTCGACTTCGACCCGGCACACAACCCCGTGGCCTTCCCGAGCCCGCGCTCGTGGGAATTCGCGCATCGCGCACTGGCCAAGTTCGGCGAAAGACCAGAGCTGCTGCTGGGCTCGCTCGAAGCCTGTGTCGGCCCGGCCGCTGGGGTGGAGCTCAAGGCCTTCATCGACAATCTCGACAACCTGCCGGACATCGACGCCATTATCCAGGGAACATCCACCTCCGTCCCGAAGGAAATCGATCTGCAATATGCCGTGGCGGCGGCGCTCGTGGGTCGGGCGATCCGCGCCAAAGGCAGCGCCGATGAAGCCACGGTATTCGGCCACATCCTCGATTACGCGGGGCGTTTTCCGAGCCGGGAAATGGGCGTGATGCTGGTCTCGGACATGCAGCGCGCCGTGGGCGAAAAACTTTTTGCACTTCCGCAATTTGCGCTATGGGCCAAAAAGATCGCCAACGTGATGATCTTCGACATGTGGCAGAAACCCGCTGTGGCTAAATCTAAATAGACAAGATTTATATGATTGCTTGACGCAAAGACGCAAAGGCGCAAAGAAAAGATCTGAAAATAACCGAAAAAATCTTTGCGTCTTTGCGACTTTGCGTCAGAAATTAATAAATTTAATGCTTCTTAATTAATTCTGAAGAATCATGTTAATCCTGTGAATTCGAATGTTCCCAACAACAACGCCGTCGAAGACAAGCTGGTTGCCGCGCGCACCTGGCTGATCATCGACAAGCCCTTCCTTGGTGCATTGGTATTGCGCCTGCCGCTGGTGGAGGCGAATCCGAAATGGTGCCCAACCACCGCGACCGATGCGCGCTCGTTCTATTACAACCCCCGCTATATCGAGGCGCTTTCTTTCGAGCAAACCAAATTTATCCTGGCGCATGAGGCGCTGCATTGCGCACTGTCGCACTTTGCACGCCGCGAGCACCGCGACAAACGTCGCTGGGACCTAGCCTGCGATTTTGCGATTAACCCTCTGCTCGTGGGAGACGGACTGAAACCGGCACCGGATGCGCTTATTCTCGACGCCTACCAGGACATGACCGCGGAGGAAATTTATCCCTGCCTCCAGGAAAATGTCGAGCAAAAACCCATGGATCAGCATCTGTACGATCAGGACGATAAGCCGCCGGGACCGGGCGAACAGGGTGGCGGCGAAAGTGGCGAGGGACAGGCACCGGACGATGACGGCAGCGGGAGCCAAGGCGAAATCGATTCACAAGCCAATGGTGCGCCACAGCCACCGCCGCTTTCCGGCCCGGAACGCGATTCGCTCCACAAGCAGTGGCAACAACGCCTCGCCTCGGCCGCGCAACAGGCCATTCAGGCCGGCAAACTTGGCGGTTCGATGGCGCGCATCGTGGACCACTTGCTGCAACCGCAGCTGCCGTGGCGCATGCTGCTCGCACACTACATGACGCGCGCCGCGCGCGACGATTACAGCTTCGCGCATCCGTCACGGCGCGAGGGCACCGCCATCCTGCCCGGTATGCGCAGCCAGCACATTGACCTCGTCGTGGTACTCGACACCAGTGGTTCCATCTCGGACGAGGAAATGAAGGAATTCGTGAGCGAGGTCAACGCCATCAAGGGCCAGGTCGGCGCACGCATCACGTTGCACGCCTGCGACGACAAGCTGGCCCAAGACGGGCCCTGGACCTTCGAACCGTGGGAGGAAATTGAACTGCCGAAACAGTGGCACGGCGGCGGCGGAACACGATTCACGCCCATCTTCGATTGGGCCGAGAGCCAGGAACGGCCACCGAATCTGCTGATGTACTTCACCGACGCTAAGGGTGAATTCCCCAAGCGCGAGCCGTTCTATCCGGTGCTGTGGCTGGTCAAGGGCAAGGAGAAAGTGCCTTGGGGCCAACGCATCCAATTAAACTGATTTAATGGACAGGATTAACAGGGCGAAGCGGAGTAGTCGCCGATGCACTTAACGTGCATCGGCGCCGCTGAGCGCCCGCACAAGGAAGTGCGGGCCGGGGCTCATCGAAGCCACAGCGGTGGCGCCAGGGACGGCAGGCAAGCCTTCCATGGCGAGGGAATGAAACTTCGACATACTCGGCCCCGCCATCCATGGCGGGGCGCTCGCCGGGACGAAGACACGTTAAGTGTCTTCGTCTGTTTCCGGCTCGCCCTGCTAAATCCTGTCAATTCTCTTTTTTAATAATGGAACTTTCCAGCGAAGACCTGCTGCGGCTGAACGTGCTGCTCGCCAACGACATCGAGGCGATCCGCATCGACGAGCAGAGCATGACGCTCTACGGACTGGCGCGCGGCAACGAGGCGCGCGTGCCGCTCAACCCCAATTGCCGTCCGGAAAAATATTTGCGGCTGGTGCGCGAAATGCTGTCGAGCCACGTGCTTGGTTCGCCCGGCGGTTATCCGGTGTTCCTGCAACGCTGGACGCGCATGGGCCAGGCGCGCGAGGCCCGGCTGGATAAACTGCTGTTGCTCGGCGAACCCGAGGCGGTCACCGCTGTGGCCGGCGCGTCGGGCCTGAGCGACGATCTGGCGCGACGCGCGTGGTGGGCCCAGCCGACCTCCGACATCGCGCGGCGCATGCTCGATAAGCCGGCCGTGGTGCAGGGAAAGATGGGCAAGGAACTCGCGGATTATCTGGCGGAACATCTGCCGTTCGAGTCCGACCCGATGCTGGTCATCGCCACGATACGGCTCATTCTCCAGCCCGGCCTGATCGACGCCGAACCGCGCGATCGCATCTTCCGCCTTGGCACGCATCGCAATGCCTACCACATCGGATTCCTGGAAGCGCTGCCGGACGAGCTGCCCGATCCCTTGCCGGTGCGGGATGACCATGCAAACTATCGCGACACACTTACAGCGCTGGCAACCGCTGGCAATACGCTGGCAGCCTTGCTGGCCAAGCTGCTCGACAGTCCGGGCCAGACTTTTCTCGCTGTTTCCGAGACACAACTGCAACACCCGATAGACAAATACACTGTTGCCAAGCTGATGGATATCATCGGGAATTACTTCAAGCCGGCGTTGGGCGCGCAGGGAACGGCCGGAGAGATCAGCGCGGCCACGGCCCGTGCGGAAAAACGGATGGCAACCGCCGGCAACAAAGCTGCCGTGCTATTGGATGCCGTTCCGGAACTGCGAGAAGAAATTGCCGCCATGCTCACTCTCGCGCACACCGGCGAGGCACTGGTCACGCCCATTATCGCTGCGTCCACCGCGAGCGGGACCTTGCTGCGCCGCAAGCTGGAACCGGTGCTGGAGCCGCTGCTGCAACAATACGCGGTGCTGCGCAAAACAGCGCACGCGCCGTCCGGCAGCAGGGCCGCGCGGCGTATGCCTGGAAAATAGCGGGGAAAACTAAAAAAGCAAAAAAAAATTAGACAGGATTCACAGGATTAACAAGATTTTTGTTTCACAATATTTTTAATCCTGTAAATCCTGTTAATCCTGTCCATTTATTTTCTAGATTCTTATTTCTTCTCGGGGTCTTTCTTGTTGCGGCTGATACTGGTGATCGGTACCACGACGCTCTTCTTCGGCTCATCCACGTAGTGCGGACGCATGTCCATGGTCTTGCCAGCATCCTCGACGATCTCGCGCTCACGCGCGGAAATCAGCTTGAGGCACTGGCGGATACCTTCGATCGTCCGGTCTGACAAGGGATGCTTCAGGCCCGGTTGGGTCGCCGTGTCCTTCACCACATCGGTTAATACCAGCTTCAAAGCCTTCAGAATTTGAAATTCCTTGCTCTCCAGTGGGGTGGTTTTGTCATCGCTCATGAATTTGCTCGGCCAATGTGATGGGGAACCACACGTCCGTCCGCAGGTTACGCGGAATGCCGCGCATTGGCAAATCAACCGCCGGAGGGATTGGCGGCAACGCTGAATATACGATAGTTGGGAGTGTACTGACGTTTATATTGCAAAACCTTTTTGACGTAATTCTCTGTCTCTTCGTAAGGCGGTATGCCGCGATGTTTTTTCACTGCGTTTTCGCCAGCGTTGTAAGCGGCGATAACGAGCACAGGTCTGTGGTCGAAGGTGTCGAATAAATATTTCAGGTGCTGTACCGCCGCGCGAATATTCTCGCCCGGGTTGTAAATGTCCTGCACGCCATATTGACCTGCCGTGGACGGCATCATCTGCATCAAACCACGCGCGCCTTTGTCCGACACGGCGTAAGGATTGAACGACGATTCTGCCTGCATGATGGCCTTGACCAGCGCAAAATCCACACCGTACTCATCGGCGTAACGTCGGATGAGACGGTCATAGGTGGCAGGTGCTTCACGAAACACCGGGCTGTTCTTCTGCGCCGCGAGCTGCCCTGCGCCCTTTACGGTAGGAGCCACGCGCACGACGCGCGAGTGTTTGGCATTGATCGGATGGTCGGTGATCATGCGCGAGCCGTCCGGCATTTCGTACACGTACACCTCGGCCCGTGCCACGCTGCAGACAGAAAATATCGCCAACAGTCCAAGGACTGTCGCGCTCTTACCCGTCAGTGACCGTTTGTTGCCTCGCATCCTTTAGATATATAGCTGAGGTTCTTGCCAATGGAACCTGCAACTCCCGTGCCGCCGATGATTTTTCAGGCAAAAGCTAGGATCATGCCTGAGCTAAGCTCATGCCTGGGAAGGGTTTTTCACAATACGGTCTCGGTCCGCTCTCCTAAAATAGGAAAAAGACAGGAAATGACCGCAACGCGTCCAGGATAGACGGTCTATTTAAGGAGCTCGGTATCGTCGTGGGAGTACGGTGGGGAACAGCTGCAAAGGATTTTCAATTCCGTCGGTCCGGTGTTATCCACCCGGTGCGGCGTCCCGGGTGGTATGCAGATCGTATCACCCGGAATAATGGCAAATATCTCATCGCCCCGCACCATGCGTCCCTCGCCTTCGGTGACGTGATAAATTTCTTCGCTGCGATGATGCTGATGCAATTGCGTCCCCTGCCCGACCGGCACGATGGCCTCGGCGAGGCTCTGGTTCGCGTTACCGTGCACGCTCGGGTGCATCAGCTCGCGAATGATGGAACCATCTTTGGTGGTGAAGGGTTTAACGCTGGTGTAGCGGCTCTTATGCATAACTCACTTGAGTGTACTATGCCTCCGGCCACGCCGCGCGGTCGACATACACGTCAATTCCCAGAGTGGGCGTGATGTGCTGTGGTGGTATATCCGCCCCCGCACGCCACGACTTCACCGCCGCGCGCTTGGATTCGCCGCCCACCATATACAAAACTCGCTGCGCACGGCTCAGCCGCGTGGCGCTCAAACTCACGCGCTCCGGCGGCGGTTTCGGCGCCGTGCTTACCGCAATAACATCAGCGTCGCTCATCCCCAGTCTTTCCTGGCGACCAGGGAACAGGCTGGCGGTGTGGCCGTCCACGCCCAGCCCCAGCAGCACCAGATCGAACTCCGGCACGCGGCGAAGGATTTCGACATAACGTTCCGCGCCCTTTTCCGCGCCCTGCTCGGCCGGGATGGGATGGACATTCACGGGTGGAATTCTGATGTGGTCGAGCCAGGCGCGGCGCGCCATGGTGTCGTTGCGTTCGGGATCGCCGCGCGGCAGGCAGCGTTCGTCACCGAAATAAATCTGCCACTTGGCCCAATTCGCCCCACACTCGCGCAACCGTTCATAGGCATCCTTCGGCGTATTGCCCCCGGCCAGCACGACATGAAACACGCCACGTGCCGTTATGGCAGCGCGCGCGGCATCGAGAATCATCGCCGCCGCCTGATCCGCGAGCGCGGCTCCATCCGGAAACACCTGCCAGCGCGTCATCGGTGCCTGCGCGCTCACGCCGTCAAATCTCGTTGCGCCAGACCTGGTCCTCACGCTCGAACAGGCGGCCGGCCTCGCGCGGGCCCCAGGTGCCGCCCGGGTAGGTAGCAATGTAATCGCGGCGTTGCGACCAGTCGCGCAGGATCGGATCGACCACGCGCCACGCCCATTCGACTTCGTCGAAACGAAGAAACAGACTGCGGTCGCCTTCGACGACGTCCAGCAGCAGCGTCTTGTACGCCTCCATCGTAGTCGCCTGGCTTGGGCGATACGTGGCGTTAAGGCGCACGATGCGCGTATTCATGCCGAGTCCGGGCTCCTTCGCGTGCAGTTCGATGTGCATGCACTCGGTCGGTTGCATGGACAGCAATATCCAGTTGGGGTCGATGTGTGCCGCGCCGGCCTCATGGAACAGCAGTTGCGGCGGATGGCGGAAGCGGATTGCGATGAGTGCAAAATTATCAGCCATGCGCTTGCCGGTACGCAGGAAAAACGGGACGCTGCGCCAGCGCCAATTGTCGATATAGAACTTGGCCGCGACAAAGGTCTCGGTCGCCGAGGCCTTGGCCACGCCTTCCTCGTCGAGATAACCCGGCACGTCATGGTTGTTCACGCGCCCGGTAGCGTATTGGGCGCGGTAGGCGTAATCGCCCACGCTTTGCGGCGGAATGGGACGTATCGAGCGCAGCACCTTCACCTTCTCGTCACTCAGGGAGTCGGCGTCGAGCTTCGCCGGCGGCTCCATCGCCACCAGCGTCAGCAACTGCATCAGGTGGTTTTGCAGCATGTCGCGTAGCGCGCCGGCGGTGTCGTAGTAACCGGCGCGCCGGCCCACACCCTCGGACTCGGCCACGGTGATCTGCACGTGGTCGATGTAGTTGCGGTTCCAGATCGGCTCGATCAGGGTGTTGGCGAAACGGAACACCAGCAGGTTTTGCACCGTTTCCTTGCCGAGGTAATGATCGATGCGGTAAATCTGGTCTTCATCGAAATAGTGATGCAGTTTCGCGTTCAGCTTCTGCGCGCTCTCGATATCCTCGCCGAAGGGCTTTTCCACCACGATGCGGTGGCGGCCGTGGGTGCGGCTGATGCCGATCTTGCTCAGTTGCTCGATCACCACCAGAAAATCGGACGGCTTGATGGCGAGATAAAACACCATGTTCTCGCACACACCCATGCGCGGCTTGCTGAGCTCGTCCATCATGCGCCTGTAGGCCTGCGGATCATTGAGATCGCCCATGACGTAATCGAAGCGCGCCTCGAAGCGCTTGAATACCTCCGGATCGAATGACTTGTCGAAATGCTCCTGGACGCTCTGCTTGAGGAAGCCGAGCCATTCGCTCAGGGTCCAGTCGCGCCGGGCGAAGGCGAGGAAGCGCAGGTCGGCGTGCAGCCGGTCCGCTGCTTCCAACTGGTAGAGCGCCGGCAGCAGCTTGCGCGCGGCGAGGTTGCCGGTGGCGCCGAAGATGACGAAATAACAGGGTCCGAGATCCGCCATGTTGTCCTTTCAGTCGTTTGCCTCCCTGACATCCCTATAAAAATAAATGGACAGGATTCACAGGATTAACAAGATTTTGTTCACAAGATTTTTTAATCCTGTAAATCCTGTTAATCCTGTCTATTGCTTTTTTCCTTCGTCGCGTGCCCGCCGAAGCTCCGGCGCATCATCGCCAGCAGCTTGCCGGCGTATTCGTCCTTGCCCTGACTGGCGAAACGCATCATGAGAGCGAGACTCATCACTGGTGTGGGTATGCCCTGCTCGATGCCCTCGATTGCGGTCCAGCGGCCCTCACCCGAATCGCCCACGAAGGGCGCGATGTCCTTCAGCTCCTGATCTTGCGTCAGATAATCGGCGCTGAGATCGAGCAGCCAGCTGCGCACCACGCTGCCGTGGCGCCACATCTCGGCGACCGCACCGAGATCGAGGTCGAAATCCTTGCGCGCCTTCATGAGCGCGAAGCCCTCGGCGTAGGCCTGCATCATGCCGTACTCGATGCCGTTGTGGATCATTTTCACGAAATGCCCAGCGCCCGCCGGCCCGCAGTGCAGCCAGCCCCTGTCCGGCGCGGGCGCGAGCACCTTGATAATCGGTTTCAGGTGGTCCACGGCAGCTTTCTCGCCGCCCAGCATCAGCGCATAGCCGTTCTCCAGCCCCCATACGCCACCCGACACGCCGGCATCGATGTAATGCAGCTTTTTCGCCGCCAGCTCCTGCCCACGGCGCAACGAATCCTTATAGTAGGAATTGCCTCCGTCCACGATGATGTCGTCCGGGTACAGCAGCGCGGAAAGTTGATCGATATGCTGTTGCGTCACCTCGCCGGCGGGGAGCATGAGCCAGACGATGCGGGGAGCCCTGAGCCGGGAAACGATATCCGCCAGATTGGCCGCGGCCTCGAGGCCGGTTTCCCTGGCGAGGTCCTGCGTGACCTCGGTAGTGCGATTCCAAGCGACGACTTCAACACCGCCCTTCCTCAACCGCCGGGCCATGTTGGCCCCCATGCGTCCCAGACCGATCAGTCCCAGTTCCACGGTCAATGTCTCCCGGAATTATCCTTGCAGGAATGTTGACCTTAACATGAACCGGGAGTTTGTGAATCTCGCTGTTTTACGTATGCGGAAATTGTGGGTTCCAGGCAACTTCCCACAGAAAACCATCGGGGTCGGCGAAGTAGCCCGTATGCCCGCCCCAGTCCGCGCGCGTGCCCGACTTCACGATGCGGCCTCCCTTGGCCGCGACTTCCTTCAGCAGCGCATCCACCTCCGCCGCCGAACGCACGTTGTGCGCCAGCGTGAAACCGGGAAACCCTGACCCCGCCGCCGGAACCCCGGCATCCGCCGCCAGCAGCTCGCGCGGATACAGCGCCAACCAGGTCTTGCCGAGTTCGAAGAAGGTAACTTCGGGCGGCGTGGATATGCGCGGTAGGCCCAATACTTCCTCGTAAAATTTCGTCGCGCGCTGGAGATCGGAGACGCCGAGGGTTACAAAGCTGAGGCGGGGTTCCATGTTGTCAGGTCGTTATGCCTTCTTGAGGATGCCGATAATGAACAGCAGCAATGCAGCCCCGACAGTGGCCATAACGATTGAACCAATTAATCCACCCGCCGTGATACCCAGCAGACCAAATACAAAACCACCAAGCACGGCACCTATGATGCCAACAACGATATTACCGAGCAGGCCAAAACCACGACCTTTCATGAATGTTCCCGCCAACCAGCCGGCTAAGGCACCAATTGCCAGAAATATTAACAATCCTGTTATATCCATGATTTCACCTCCGTGTCTATGAAATGATTGAGAATTAAAGGAGTCAGGATTAATTATTCAAGAAATTGAGCCTGGCCCCTTTAGTCCTTGGAACCAAGTTCCGTTACTTCACGAACGTGGCTTTCACCCGTTTTGACATAAAAATATATGGTACCCATATGAGCGTCACGACAACTGAACGAATAATATTTGTTGATGTGCCGGGGTCGAATACTGGTTCGTTTGGTAGGACCAATTTTATAGAAAAAGCATCAACAAGAAGGAATACCAGAGTAAATAACAGAATACCGACATACCACCTGGGAAATATTTTTTTCTTTGAGAAAAATAAAAAAGCAATGAATAACCACGCAAAAACCAGAGCAATGTTAATTGTTATTTCACATATCAGAATCGGTGCCCAGAGTGGATTGTATGCCTCGGTTCCCGGAGTGGTCAGCACTTCCCAAGACCCATTAGAGAACATTTCAGAATATATCGGGAAAGTTTGTGCAATTACTAATATTGGAGAAAGAATGATTCCCAAGCCCACAAGCACCAACAAACCACCTAGTCCTTCCAGCTTATTTTCTTCTGTCATGTTTTCCCCTTTATTTTCGTAAAACTAGGATCAGAGAGAAATTCTTTACTAAAATTAGCGGCAATTATTCTCTGACCCTATTTCTTAGTCCGGACGCCTCCGTTGGCATTATGTGCCTTAGGTTGGTGTCCGTTAAAGTAGCTGAGGCAGCCCCCTATTTCTCTTTGTTACTCACTTCTTGATTAGATTCTTTTCGTGACGCTACCTCTTCTGCTTTTATCGCCTCGCGTTTAAGCTCATCAACAAATGGATATTCATAAATCCTCTCATAAGCATCTAAGAATTGGTGCGTTGCCCTGAATTCACTAAACAATGGCCAATCATGATACGCATGTTCACTAATAAGCGTGCCTTTTTTACCAATTTTATTCATAATTTCAGCAGCAAAATCATACTTGTGAAGTAAAACTGCCTCTGCAAGTTTGAATTCATCTATAGCCGCTGTCCAATCGACAGTCTTGAGAATGCTATCTGCGCTTTCTAGTTCTCCTCCGAATTTGAGTGAGATAGCGTAATCAATAATTGAGATTTTATAATTTAAATCGTTTGAAAATCTTTTTTGACTAATTGCGAATTCCCCAAACACTTGAGCAAGCTTCCATTTTTCTCTTTGCAAGGAATCGTACGTCACCTGAATTAAATGACTATCAGCCTTATTTATTTGATCAGGGAATAATTTTCTCCAGAGAGTTTGGCCTAACTTTAGGCCCACTTCCATCAGCAGTTCACACGATGGAAGAAAATACTCTCCTCCGAGTTTGAGTTTGTCGCCTATTTGAATCTGTGATGAAAATACATAGCCTTCTCTTTTACAGACTTGTAGATATTGTTCACTTACTATCCCGTCACAGTGTGTAAGAAGATTTCGTCTTTGAGCGCATTCAACAAATTGCGGCCACCTATCAAAGATCTTAAGGTTTAGATCAAATACCTTCTCCATGTCCTCGAACTGCTCTACATAGCTTTTCCTTCTAAAGTTTTCAATTTCGTCATGCAATACCGATTCTTTAAGCGCTTCAAATGAATCGAACTGAAGTATTTCTGATACTGGTACGTTACGATTAATTACGTTGAATAGTTCAGGTTTAAGTCTGTAAATCTCAGCAATAAGATTACCTGTAAATGCGTCATATGCACTAAACATTCCTAGAAATAAACTAGTTTCTACAACTTCTGGCAAATTTGACGATTCTATACGCTCGACTTGCCTCTTAACTTTTAAGGCTTTTTTAGTAATTTGAATGGTTTCTTGCGGACCTATGGGTGGAACAAATGAAATAATCTCATCGATATCTTTTCTAATATTTTCGATATTCTTATTAGTTAATTTAACTGCAAGCGCATAAATGCTTGCAAGCTAACTTGAATATCGCGCAATCGGTGTAGATACAAACTTATATTTTTTGCAAGAGGATGTTCTGGCTCAACCACACTTGCCTTGCTTGGAGAATCCTGAGACACGATATCTTGTGGGGGAGAATCAATGGATAACTGCTTAGGTTCCTTTATTTTATCGTCGGTTATTTTATCCATTACTCCTCCCTACGAAAGAATTCCTATAAATTAAGTGTTGTAATTTTGTGCAAAAAACTCAGAGCAGCATATGCTGTCCTATATCATTGATTTGCTCTGTCTGAATTAGTTTTTACCCTACCATCTTTAAGTGGCATGGTTGTGCTTTCCGTTATATCAGTCAAGCAGGGCGCGGAGAATACTTGCTTTTTTAAACCCCGTAGCGCGCGCCGAGTACCGCAGCCCCACCGGGAGCTTTTAAGCGAGACCGTGTTTGAGCCCGGAGCGCGTATTTTGCGCCCGGCGAGTTGGTCGAGCGCCCGGTGGGGCGAGGATACGAAGGAGGCTTTCGCGCGCTCCGGGGGGAGTGGTTTTGGTGACTTTTGCCGAAACAAAAGCCACCCAGGGTGGTCGCTCCTGTGCATCCATGCGCTCGCGACATTAGCACGTCCATGTGCAGCACAGGGCATCAGGAGCCACCCGCAATTATGCTGTTGAACGGTGTGCATGGCGCACCCTACATTAACTAGACGATCATGCGGATTTTCAGCTCGATACCGTCCACGATGGGCAGCGGCAGGTGTTTGGAGACGCGGAACAGAATCCACTCCTCCAAGACCTCTTGGAGTGGTTTCCGACAGGTTTCAAGGGTTTTCGCATTGGAATAAACGCCTTGAAAAGCCGGAATCTCGCCGTAATAACTTTTCGTATCGGAAAGAATATTGTGCTTGGCGTATCGCAGGGCGGCTTGAATGTAACTGCGAAGCATGACGCACCTTACATCATTTAATCTGTTTCGACACCAGCGGAAATTTCTCGGGATGTCGAATGGATTCCACGGCCAGATCAACATCGAGATCGGGCCAGTACAAATGGTGAGGTTGCGGCCACTCGACGTTGAGTAGCTGGCTTACGGGGGCATCCTTAAACCATGGAAACTGGGTAAATGGGACAAACAGTTCTTCATTGCCCAGGAGAATCCAGAATCCATGCTTGGAGACGTTGGTGACCTCAGCGGTCGAAGTGCTTTTTCCAAGCTTTGCGGATTTCATTGGCGTGATCCTCGATTAAACCTTCAATAATGCGCAGATCGCGGGCCGGGATTCCGTAATTCTGCGCCAATTCGATGCGCGGTTCCAGCCAGAATTTCGCCTCGCCCCGTTCACAGTACACGTGCACATGCATACGCGTTTCTTCGCGTGAAAAGAAAAAGAAACGGAACCCTTTTTCTCGAAATATTGTTGGGCTCACAAGGTCTTACCCGCTCCCGAAGCAATTTAAAGGATAGCAGGGAAAAGATGAAATTGGCTATGGCGGTCTATCCGACCCAAACTCGTGCATTTCTGAACATCCTCATCCACGCCCCATCCTCACCCCATTCATCCGGGCGCCAGGAGTTGGCGACGGCGCGGAACACGCGTTCGGGGTGCGGCATCAGGATGGTGAAGCGCCCGTCCGGCGTGGTCAGGCCGCAGATGCCGTGCGGCGAGCCGTTGGGGTTGCACGGATAGGTCTGGGTGAGATCGCCGTGGTTGTCCACGAAACACAGCGCCACTTGCTTGTCGAGAATGATCTGCTCGACATGCGCGGGGTCACGGAACTCGGCAAGGCCCTCGCCGTGCGCTACTGCGATCGGCATCATCGAGCCCTGCATGCCCTGGAGCAGGATCGAGGGATTCTGCGGGATCTGCACCATGGCCACGCGCGCCTCGAATTGCTCCGAGGCATTGCGCACAAAATGCGGCCAGCGCTCGGCGCCGGGGATGATCTCGTGCAGGTTCGACATCATCTGGCAGCCGTTGCAGATGCCGAGCGCGAACGTATCTTTGCGCGTGAAAAACGCCGCGAACTCGTCGCGCGCGCGTGAATTGAAAAGAATCGATTTCGCCCAGCCCTCGCCGGCACCGAGTACATCGCCGAAGGAGAACCCGCCACAGGCGGCGAAACCCTTGAAGTCCTTAAGCGCAAGACGGCCTTCGATAATGTCACTCATGGTTACATCGACGGCAGCAAATCCGGCGCGGTCGAAGGCCGCCGCCATTTCCACCTGGCCGTTAACGCCCTGCTCGCGCAGGATGGCGATGCGCGGCTTGACCCCACGACCGATGTAAGGCGCGGCGATTTTTTCCTCCGGATCGAAAGTGAGCCTGGCGCTCAGGCCCGGATCGGCCATGTCCAGAATGCGGTCGTATTCCTCCTGCGCGCATTGCGGATTGTCGCGCAGGGCCTGCATTCGGTACGTGGTCTCGGACCAGGCGCGCTGCAGATTCACGCGCGAGTCGTAGAAAATCTCTTTGTTATCGTGGTTGAAGCTGATGATTTCGTCGGAGGTCAGGGTGCCGATGATGTGGGTATGGCGCGCAAGGCCGGCCTTCTTGAGCGCGCCGATGATGCCCTCGCGGCGCGAACGCGGCACTTGCAGCACCGCGCCCAGCTCCTCGTTGAACAGCGCGGCAACCGGATCGCTGCCGAGGTCCGACAGATCAATGCGCACGCCGGTGCGCCCGGCGAAGGCCATCTCGCAGATGGTGGCGAGCAGGCCGCCGTCGGAGCGGTCGTGATAAGCATAGGCAAAGCCGAGTTCGTTCAGCGCCTGCACCACGTGGAAGAACAGGCGCGGCACGCGCGGGTCGTCCACGTCCGGGGCTTCATCGCCGAGCTGCCCGTACACCTGCGCCAGTGCCGAACCACCGAGGCGGTTGGCGCCCTTGCCGAGGTCCACCAGAATCAAATCGGTCTCGCCCTTGTCAGTGCGCAGCTGTGGCGTCAGCGTCTTGCGCACGTCCATCACCGGCGCGAAGGCCGTGACGATCAGCGACAGCGGCGCGGTCACCGCACGCTCTTTGCCTTCGGCGTCCTGCCACACGGTTTTCATCGACATCGAATCCTTGCCGACCGGGATGGAAATGCCGAGCGCCGGACACATTTCCAGCGCCACCGTGCGCACCGTGTCGTACAGCGCGGCGTCCTCGCCCGGGTGGCCGGCGGCGGCCATCCAGTTGGCGGAGAGTTTCACGTCCGGGAGTTTCTGGATGCGCGCGGCCGCGAGATTCGTCAGCGCCTCGCCGATGGCCATGCGCCCGCTGGCAGCGGCATTGATCAGCGCCAGCGGCGTGCGTTCACCGATGGCCATGGCCTCGCCGGTGTAGCCGTCGTAACCGCTGGCAGTGACGGCGACATCCGCCACCGGCACCTGCCACGGCCCCACCATCTGGTCGCGGCACACCAGGCCTGACACGGTGCGGTCACCGATGCTGATGAGGAAGGTCTTGTTGGCCACGGTCGGCAAGTGCAGCACGCGGTTAACCGCATCCTTGATATCGATGCCCCTGGTCTTGAAGCGTTCGAGTTTGCTCTTTTTATGTTTCACATCGCGCTGCATTTTCGGCGGCTTGCCGAACAGCACCGCGAGATCCATATCGATTGGCTTGCCCTGTCGTTCGCCCTGCGCGGCAAACTGGCTGTCTTCCAGCACCAGATGCTGTTCCTTCGTTGCTTGGCCAACCACGGCATAGGGACAACGCTCGCGCTCGCACAAGGCACTGAAGGTTTCAAATTCCTTTTCTTCCACCGCCAGCACGTAGCGCTCCTGCGCCTCGTTACACCAGATTTCCATGGGCGACATGCCGGGCTGGTCGTTCGGCACCGCGCGCAGATCGAATCTTCCGCCACGCCCGGCGCCGTTCACCAGTTCTGGCAGCGCATTCGACAGGCCGCCGGCACCGACGTCGTGAATGGAAAGGATCGGGTTATCCTCGCCCAGCGCCCAGCACTGGTCGATGACTTCCTGGCAACGGCGTTGCATCTCGGCGTTGGAGCGCTGCACCGAGGCGAAATCGAGTTCTTCGTGGCTGGTGCCGGTGGCCATGCTCGAAGCCGCGCCGCCGCCGAGACCGATAAGCATGGCCGGCCCGCCGATGACGATGATCTTGGCACCGGCCGGAATCCCGCGCTTGTGCACATGTTGCGCGCGGATGTTGCCGAGGCCGCCGGCAAGCATGATGGGCTTGTGGTAACCGCGCACCTCGCCGTCCACTTCCATCTCGAAGCTGCGGAAATAACCGCCGATGTTGGGGCGGCCGAATTCATTATTAAAGGAAGCGCCGCCGACCGGCCCTTCGAGCATGATCGAAAGCGCGCTCACAATGCGGCCGGGCTTGCCGTAATCCTGCTCCCACGGCTGCGTAGCACCCGGAATGCGCAGGTTCGACACGGAGAATCCGGTAATCCCGGCCTTGGGCTTGGCGCCGCTGCCGGTCGCGCCTTCATCGCGTATCTCGCCGCCGGAACCAGTAGCCGCGCCCGGAAACGGCGAGATCGCGGTCGGATGGTTGTGGGTCTCGACCTTCATGAGGATGTGGGTGTCATCCTCGTGATAGGTGTAAACGCCGGTGCCCGGCTCGGGAAAGAAACGCCCGATGCGCCCGCCTTCGATGACCGCGGCGTTGTCCTCGTAGGCGCTGAGCGTGCCCTTGGGATTGGCGGCGTGGGTCTTGCGGATCATGCCGAACAGCGAATCGGTTTGGGGCTGGCCGTCGATGATCCAGTCGGCGTTGAAGATTTTGTGCCGGCAATGCTCGGAGTTGGCCTGCGCGAACATCATGAGCTCGACGTCGGTGGGATTGCGTCCGATACGTTTGAAATTCTTGACCAGGTAATCTATCTCGTCCTCCGACAGCGCCAGGCCCCAGTCGCGATTCGCCGTTACCAACGCCTCGCGCCCGCCCGCGACCAGGTCCACTACGCGCAGCTGTACCGGCGCGTCCTGGCGGAAAAGTTCCGCGGCCTGCGTCAGCCCCGGCAAAACGTTTTCCACCATGCGGTCGTGAATCAACGGCATGAGCGTTTCGCGTTCAGCGGCTTCCAGCACACTGCCGTCACTCTTGATGAATTGCCACGCCACGCCGCGCTCAACGCGCCGGATCTGTTTCAATCCGCAGCAATGCGCGATATCGGTGGCCTTGGTGGACCACGGCGAAATCGTGCCGAGGCGCGGGATAACCAATAGAGGTGCTGCAAAGGGGTTCGCATGATCGGCATTGGCCGCGGGGCCGTAGGTCAACAGGCGCTCCAGCAGCCCGCGTCCACGCGCATCCAGCTCACTCTCGAGTGCGGCGAAATGCCAGTAGTGCGCCGTCACATCGGCAAGTCCCGGCACGCGCGCCTGCATTTCTTTCAGCAACCGGTCGCGCCGGAACGGCGACAAGGCCGATGCGCCCGGCAAAGACAACAGCGTCGGGGCTTTCGGGGAAGGCCCCTTCGAGGCTTCAGGTTTTCCGTTCGTCATACCGTTACTCTAAAACAGATCAGTTCACCGCAAAGACGCAAAGAGCGCAAAGGAACAGATAATTGTTGTTGCCCCACTGAGTTCTTCTTTGCGTCCTTCGCGCCTTTGCGGTGGAATTTCATTTTATTAGAAGATCATTAGACCCAGGCTTCGGCGATATGGTGAAACGCCAGCCCTTCATCCTGTTCGGCGACGTCGATCCATTCCGGTTCACAGTCCATGGCGCGCGCCAGCGCCACCTGCGCCAGCACGGGCGTGTTGTTGGTCTCGGAGAGATGTGCCGCCGCCACGTAGCGCAGGCGCGGCGACATGACCTGCGACAACAGCTTCGCCGCCGTGGCATTATCGAGGTGGCCATGATCGCCGCCCACGCGCGCCTTGAGCGACGGTGGATAGGGCCCGTCGCGCAGCATGCGCACGTCATGATTGCATTCCAGCACGAGCGCATCGCAGTCGCTCAGCATGTCCACGACATGGGTGGTGATGGAACCGATGTCGGTGAGAAATCCCATGCGCGTGTCGCCGTTGGAGAAAGTGAACTGGCAGGGTTCGCGCGCATCGTGCGGCACCGGAAACGGCTGTACTTCGATATCGCCGATGGCAAAACGCTCGTGCGGATTAATCAGATGGATATCCGCGTCCTCATCGAACTTGTCCTTGAGGGCGGACCAGGTCCCGGCCGTCATCCACATCGGCACGCCAAACTGGCGCGCGCAACTGGCGGCGCCGCGACAATGATCGCCATGTTCATGAGTAATCAGAATCGCGGAGAGCCGGCTCTGATGCCGGTTATGCCGCGCCAGGCGCGCACTGGTTTCGCGCGCGGAAAATCCACAGTCGAGCAGGAGCGCAGTGCGGCCGCACTCGATCAGCGCGGCGTTGCCGCGGCTGCCGCTGCCGAGAATCGCAAAGCGCAATCCGGCTTCGTCAGCCCGTGCCCGTTTGCCTGTTTTCTGCAGTCGTAACCCGCCTATTTCAGTTGGTCAAAAAGCAGCGTCAGGATGCGCTCACTGGACTTGGGCTGCTCCGGCGCACCTTCCTTGGTCAGCACGTCCACCCGGGTGGAAGCATTATTTCCCTTGAGAACGATTTGGTAATCGTTCGTCGGGTCGGCTTCCTTCTTGCTGAACAGGCTCCGAAACCAGCCCTTTTTCTTCTGGGCCGTGTCCGGGTCGATATAGCGCACATAATAAACACCCTTGGAACGATCGCGATCTTCCACCGTGAAGCTGGTCCGGTCGAGCACCAACCCCACGCGCCGCCACGCGCGCTCAAAATCCTCCTGCAGGGTGAGAGAGATACCGTCTTTTTCGCGATTAAGCTTGGCGCGTTCGGGCGCGGGTGTTTCTGCGGTGGCGGCGATCATGCTCTTGGCCACTTCCTCTTTCACGCCCAGACTCGCCATCATCAGCCGCAGCATTTCTGCTTCCAAGTCCGGGTCCGAGGGCCGCGACTGCCATCTCGTCTCGCCCACGCCATCCGGGCTGCTGCCAACAATAACTTCCTCCATGCCGCGATGGCTCAGGTAGATTTCCGTGGTGCCGGACACGGTGCCGCGTTCAAGGCGGATGCGGTATTTGTCGCGCAATCCGGTGGAGTACAGCGTGCCGAGTGATTTCGACAGTAACTTCTGCAGACCCGAGCCAACATTCGCGCGGTTTTCGGCCCAGTCGGTTTCAAGGACGCCGGTTTGCGGATTTTCCTTGTCAATAATAAGGCCCCGATCGAGAGCGAATTCTCGCACTCTCGGCCAGAGCTGTTCTGCCGGCAACTTGACCACCAGCCAGCGAATCTGACCGGCGCGCTCAATCCGGATGCCATCGTAGGCCGGAAGCACGTCACTGCTGCCGGGCGCTTTCTTCTGCGCCTCGCCACTGACGAATCCCGATAAGGTTGCCGGGCCGGTACCGCCTTGTTCCGGCCCCTTGACGCCCTCGGGCGTCGCCAAATCGGGGGGAATATCGAGCGGTGGCAGGGTGCGCGTGGATTTATAGTCGATCTTGCGTTTGTCAGCGATGGTCTGGCATGCGCCGACGGACACGGCCGCCAGCAGGCAAAGCAGAAGTCTGGCGAATTGTTTCGTCATGGATCCTCGGCAGGTAAATAAAATCATTGGGTCAGTGAATAACACCCGCGGCACGCATGGCCTGGCGCACGGTCTCGTGATGTTTTTGCGCCAGCGGCGTCAATGGCAGGCGGATGCCGCCCTTGATCAGCCCCATTTCCTTCATCGCCCATTTCACCGGTATTGGATTGGCCTCAATGAAAAGGTTCTTGTGCAGGCCCATAAGGCGTTCGTTGATGGCGCGCGCGTCCTTTTCCTGGCGTTCGAGCCCGAGCTTGCACATCTCGTGCATGAGCTTGGGCGCGACATTGGCCGTGACCGAAATATCGCCCTTGGCGCCGAGCAGGATGCAGTCAAACGCAGTGGCGTCATCCCCGGAATAAAGGTCAATCTTGTCGCCGCAGCGGCGCAGGATGTCACGCGCGCGATCGAGATTGCCGGTGGCTTCCTTGATGCCCACTATATTAGGTATGGCGGCCAGGCGTTCCACGGTTTCCGGCAACATGTCGACGGCCGTTCGACCGGGCACATTATATAGTATCTGCGGCACCGGCACGGCTTCGGCGATGGCCTTGTGGTGGAGATACAAACCTTCCTGGGTCGGCTTGTTGTAATAAGGCGTGACCAGCAGGCAGGCATCCGCGCCGTGCTTTTCGGCGCAGCGGGTGAGTTCGATCGCCTCGGTGGTGGAATTCGCGCCGGTACCGGCGATCACCGGCACCCTCCCTTTGGCGTGCTCCACCGTCACGCGGATCACTTCGCAGTGCTCGTCCATGTCGAGCGTCGGCGACTCGCCGGTGGTGCCGACCGCGACGATAGCGTCGGTACCGTTCTCGATGTGGAAATCGACAAGGCGGCGCAACGCGGGCAGGTCCAGCGACCCGTCCTCGTTCATGGGCGTCACCAGGGCCACCATGCTGCCGTGAAACATAAAGCGCAGACCTGAAAATATATCGGGGAAAGGCGCATGGTACTTGCGCCCTCCGACGATGACAAGCCGTTACCAACTCCGTTTGCGTCTGGTTTTATGGCCCAATCAGCGCATTGTCGTGGCGCCTTCATCGCGCCTGTTTTATGCTGCCGGCCCATGACAGATTCCGCTCCGAAACCCGTCCGCGAAATCCGCATCAACCCGATCGTGCCAAGCGAATCAGTGCTGGTGGCGACCGCGCGTGGCATGCGCCCGAAAAAAGCCGAGGCTCCCGCGCCACGCGACACCCGTGGTCATGTCGAAACCTGCCCGTTCTGCACCGGCAACGAACACATGACGCCACCGGTGATTGCCGCCTACCCGGCAGAAAAGAACTGGGAGATACGCATCGTCGAGAATCTCTATCCGGTGCTGGGCGATGACCGCAGCAACCCCAACCTCACGTTCGGATTGCAACAAACCATCGACGGCTACGGCCGGCACGAGGTTATGATCGACCACCACCAGCACGGCATCGCCATTCACGAGATGAGCGAACCGCATCTGGCACTGCTGTTCGGCGTCTACCGCGAGCGCATGGAGCAGCTTTACCGATCCAATTCACGGCTGCGCTATGTGCTGGTGTTCAAGAATTTCGGCCCCGCCGCTGGCGCCTCGATCGCGCATACCCACAGCCAGGTGATCGCCACGCCGGTCATCCCTGACAACGTGCAGGCGGAGGTTTCGAACAGCCGCGCATTCTATCAAAAAAATCACCATTGTATTTTTTGTTCCCTGATCGACGAGGCACTCACTTTCGAGGCCACCATCTACGACCGCGAATCCGGCGAGATACGGCGCAAGATCAACGTTGGCCAGTATGTCATCGAGCGCGTGGGGAAATTCATCGCCATCAAACCCTTCGCCAGCCGCTACGAGTGGGAAGTGCATATCCTGCCGCTGGCACACCAGAGCGATTTCATGCGCATATCAAAAGACGATCTCAACGATCTCGCGCGCGTGATGCGTCGCACCATGGCGCGTCTTGATGCCGTGCTCGGCGGCGCGCAGTACAACTACTTCCTGCACTCACTGCCCCATGACAAAAACAGCGATGATTGCGCCGCGAGTTATCACTGGCATCTGGAAATCACACCGCGTACCAGCATCCCCAGCGGTTTCGAGCTGGGCTCGGGATTGTTCGTCAACACGGTGGCGCCAGAAACGGCGGCGGAAAAACTGCGGGCGGTGGTATTGGATTAACAAAAAAATTTCACAGGATTTTTCAGGATTTACAGGATTAAGAATTATTGAATTTAAAGATTGAATCCTGTTAATCCTGTTTTAATCCTGTAAATCCTGTCTATTTATTATCTTGCACGGCGTTGATCACGGCCTCCAGGTCGAGCGACTGGATCGCCGACACGGCGCATTCCCAGCGCCCTTCCTCGCACAGGCCGCTGATGCCGGCGCTTTCGTAGGCCTCCTGCGCCACTTTGCCGCAGGCCTTGCGCACCGCCTCGGCCAGACGTCGTTGTGATTCCCGCTGCTTCATGCCGTTGTCTCCTGTTTTCTGTTTCATCATGACGTCAGCTTTGACCTGTATCAAAGCAGTCGCCTATGACCTGGAGCATGGTTACGGTAACACATCAACAATGACATGAGGGATGCCGCCATGGGAACCGCAGCCCGAAAAGTCAGCATCAGTCCCCGCCGCCTGCGTCGCGACAGGTTCATCAAGGGATTCGAACACGACACCTACAAGACCAGGGGCAAACTGCGCGAGCCCACCGTTTGCAGCGAATGCGGCGCGGTGTACCACAAGGGACGCTGGCAGTGGCTGAAGAAACCGAAAGGCGCGCACGAAACCCTGTGTCCAGCATGCCATCGAACCCATGACAAATACCCCGGCGGTTACCTCACGCTGAGCGGCCCGTTCCAGAAACAGCACCGGGACGAAATCCTGCGTCTCGCGAAAAATAACGAGGCGCGGGAGAAGAAGGAACATCCGCTGCGGCGCATTATGTCCATCGATAAGCAGGGTGACGACATCCTGATCACGACGACCACGATGGGCATGGCGCGCGTCATCGGCGATGCCGTGCACGACGCCTACAAGGGCGAGCTCTGCTACCAGTACACGGACGAAGCCAACATCCTGCACGTCGCGTGGGAACGCTGACACGCTACGCGCTAACGAGGAACCGCGATGAACCTGACTGCCAAAAACCTGGTCGAAGCGAAGGAAACGGCAGGCGATCTGCTGGAGCAACTGGGGCTGACCACCTACTAGTCACACCCAGTCCGCGACATCAAGTCAGGCTACATGCGCCGGAATTCCACCTTGTGACATTTTGCGCAGGGAGGAAGGTGCGCCGGTGTACGCAACACGACACGCTCGCCACAACCGATGCATTCAAATGTCCCGCTGTGGACCATTTCGCCTGCCTGATAAACCTGCTGTTCCAGCTTGGTTCCCGCCTGGCGCAACCAGTCAGCCACGGCATCGGCAGCACGCCCGAGAAATACGCTGCCGCGGTCACGCCACACTTCGAAAAGATCGGATGATTTTTCTGAAAAGGCTTCCCACTTCGGACCCATCTTCATCGCCGCGCTGGTCATGTCCTTGCGCAGCGTGGCGGTGATTTTGCTGACCGTCTCCGCGGTATATTCTCCGGTCTTTTTGAGCTCCGTGGTTGCGCGTTCGAAGGCCTGCTTCAGCGTCTCGGCGTTCACCGTGTCACGCGCTTCGGCGAGAACTTTCGTCACCCCCTCGCGCAGCTTGTCGTAAGCCGCGCGCTCTTGCTTCTGCTGCTGTGGCGAGGGTAGCAGGCGACTGACTTCCCTTTCAGCTACCAGCCAATCATCGAGCGAATTGCCGCCGTTGAATCCGCGTTGCATGGCGCGGAAGTACGCGGATTCCGCGATCATTTGCTGGCGCTCTTCGGAGGAAATCTGATGACTTCTAAGAGGAACTACGCCGGCCGTTTTGCCGGGGTTCTTTCTGGAAAGTCCTGAGTTGGCCATGGCACACCTCCTTATCAAGGATCAGTTAATCCAAATCCGTATCTGCCATATCCTCTGATGGATTCCATCATATTCCCTTCCATGCGCGAAAACCGGAATGAACCATCAATTTCATTAATGCCTGATCGATTTGGCGAATAAGTGGCCGATTCAGGGAACCGATTCAGCGGTATAACGATGAACATGGATATTCTTCGACCAGTAATCCTGATTCAGACCGGCCTTGAGCTTGAGCTGTCGCAGGAAATCGCGCGGCGAAGGCAGCTGCTCCCACACCGAGGGCAGGAAGGTACCGCGGTGATGGCCGTCCTCGATTATCAAACCATCCACATGCGGACGCAGTTGCGCGAGCAGATCGGCTTCCGAAGAAAACGTCATCGGTTCCGGCGGGCTCAATATCGAAATGTGAATTTCCAGCTGCTCAAACTCGGGCCAGGTGAGGGCGGGAAAACGCGAATCATGAAACGCCGCACTCCAGGCATTGCTGACCACATCTTCCACCAGCGGCTTGCGCGCCTCGAGCGTGCCTACGCAGCCGTGCAACTTGCCCTCCACGTGCAGGGTAACGAACGTGGCACGCTTCTGGCGCAGCGCTTCCGGGTAATCAGTGGCTTTGACCGCCAGGGATTCGCCACATAGGCCTTTTCTAATGGATTCGCGCGCTGATTCCAGCAGCTGCTGCGTGAGCGGCGGCGTCAGTGCCGCGGCCGGGTTATTCGAAGACGTAAGCACCATAACCCACCACTTGATCTTTCGAACCGGCGGTATCGCCGGAATTGCGCAGATCAATTGTTGTCGCCTTGAGGCCGCGCCGGCGCGCCACGTGCAACAATCCGTTTACCGGGTTTCGCCCGCAGGCATGATCGTACTGGATATCCTCCGGGCGTAATTGCTCTATCGCCTGCGAGGTCGCGCGATCCAGCTGCTGCGCGGTGTTATAGTCGTGGTAGTGGCTGAGATCCGAACTGATGACGATCAGCGTCTCCGGCCCGCCCCACAGGAGATCGAGCACTTCGGCCACTTCGACAGGCCCGGCATCGCCGACCACCAGTGGCACCAGACTGAATTCCCCCAGCACTTCCTGAAGAAACGGCAGATGCACTTCCAGGCTGTGTTCCTGCGCGTGAGCGGCGTCTATTATATGTACCTGTGGGAGACGGGAGATTTTTTTGACCGCCTCCTGGTCCACGGTAACGCGCCCCAGCGGAGTCTGGAAGCAATCCGCGGCGGAAAGCGCCAACCCCTGGAAGCCGACCCGATGCGCGGGCCCGAGCAATACGACGCGCGTGATGCGCCCGCGCGCCGGCTGGAGACGCGCATAGGCCGAGGCCGCGATAGGGCCGGAGTAAATATAGCCTGCATGGGGCGCGATAATGGCCTTCGGCACAGCGCCGCTCGCAGACCCCGCCGCGAGATAACCCGTCACCAGCGCGTGTAATTCGCGCGGGTCAGCGGGATAAAACAGGCCGGCCACCGCCGGGTTTCGCACGTTCACCATGACACTTCCTGCAGCTATTGACCCGGCACGATCATTTCCAAACGAAGGCAGGCCATGACAGGGCTTACCGACCATCCTCACGATATGGACATGGTTATGCCGGGTCAATAGCAAAAATTATTATGAATTTCCGATTATTGCGGCGCCCGCCGCAATAATCCTGTTACTACAATGTGCCCACCCGGCGGTATTTTCAAGTAAAACCGCGCAGGCGTAGTATGAATGTTGATTTGGCCCTCCCCAAGCCGCATTTACTATTTATGGAAACGGAAATTCTCGATTCAGCGTCGGTGGTCCCGACCCGTTACTGGCACAAGCTCGACGACGGGCGCGTCCAGTGCGATGTTTGTCCGCGTTATTGCAAGCTGCATGAGGGTCAGCGCGGGCTGTGTTTCGTGCGCGGTAACCATAATAATCAGATAGTCCTGACGACCTATGGCCGCTCCAGCGGTTATTGCGTCGATCCCATTGAAAAAAAGCCGCTTAACCATTTTCTTCCCGGAACGCCGATCCTGTCATTCGGCACCGCTGGCTGCAATCTTGCCTGCAAATTCTGCCAGAACTGGGACATCAGCAAGTCGCGCGAGCTCGACACCCTGATGGATCAGGCCTCGCCCGAAGCCATCGCGCAGGCGGCAGAGAAGCTTGAATGCCGCAGCGTGGCCTACACCTACAACGACCCGGTGATATTCCTGGAATACGCCATTGACGTCGCCAAGGCCTGTCGCGCGGTCGGCATCAAGTCGGTGGCGGTGACGGCAGGTTACATGTGCGACGAGCCACGACGCGAGTTTTATCAATATATGGACGCCGCCAACGTGGATTTGAAAGCCTTTACCGAGGATTTCTACTGGAAGGTGACGGGCTCGCATCTGCAACCCGTCCTCGACACGCTCAAGTTCCTGAAGCACGAAACCAAAGTCTGGTTCGAGCTTACGACGCTGCTGATTCCGGGCATGAACGATTCCGAAAAAGAAATTGAGGAAATGACACGATGGGTGGTAGAAAATCTTGGTCCGGATGTGCCGATGCATTTCACCGCGTTTCATCCGGACTGGAAAATGCGCGACATCCCGGCAACACCGGTGGCGACGCTCATCAAGGCGCGCCAGATCGCCATGAAGAACGGCGTGCGCTATGCCTACACCGGCAACGTGCACAATGAAGAAGGCGATTCGACTTATTGCCATCACTGCGGTGACAAGATCATCGGGCGCGACTGGTACAACATGACGGCGTGGCATCTCGACGCCGAAGGCAAATGCCAGTCCTGCGGTACGCCCTGCGCCGGCGTATTCGAGGCTCAACCCGGCAACTGGGGGGCGCGGCGCCTGCCGGTACGTCTCGCCAACTTCGCTGCGTAACCGGTCGTCAGCGCTCCCTGTGTCATTCCCCGCCATTAATCGGAGTGCCTGTCGTCGAATTTCTATAAAATAAGTCTTCCGATCTAACTCGTGGTGTCATCGTGGGCAACAAGCGCCGGGTACATTTTCCTCACGAAACCTTCCATTTTTAGCAGCAAATACTGACATGGATATCACGCTTTTCAGCCGTCACACCGATTACGAATGGGAGATCGCCCCGCACGGCACCATGCGTGTGCCGGCGGTGATTTACGCCGACGAAGCTCTGATCCGCACCATGGACCACAAGGTCTATGAGCAGCTGTGCAACATCGCCACCCTGCCCGGCATCGTCAAGGCCGCCTACGCCATGCCCGACGCGCATTGGGGCTATGGCTTTCCCATCGGTGGCGTGGCTGCCTTCGATCCCGATGATGGCGGCGTGGTATCCGCAGGCGGCGTCGGATTCGATATTTCCTGTGGCGTGCGCTGCCTGCATACCGGACTCAACACCGAAGATGTCATGGCGGTCCAGAAAACACTGGCCGATACCTTATATAGGGATATTCCGGCGGGCCTGGGCAGCACCGGCGCCATCCGGCTCAATCCATCTGAAATGGATGCGATGCTGTCAGGCGGCGCGGCCTGGGCGGTGGAACAGGGCTATGGTGACGCGAATGATCTGGAACATATCGAGGAACATGGCCAGATGCGCGGCGCGCGTACGGACTGCGTGTCGGAACAGGCCAAGAAGCGCCAGCGCGACGAAATGGGGACGCTCGGCAGCGGCAATCACTATCTTGAAGTGCAGAAAGTCGCAAAGGTCTTCGACACGAACGCGGCAAATGTTTTTGGCATTCATGAAAACGACGTCGTCGTCAGCATACACTGCGGATCGCGCGGCCTCGGACACCAAATCGGTACCGAATTCCTGAAGGAGATGGTGACAGCGGCTTCGCACTACGGCATTAAACTACCCGACCGCGAACTCGCCTGCGCGCCGATCCATTCCCCGCTGGGTGAAAATTACCTTGGGGCCATGCGCGCCGCCATCAATTGCGCGCTCGCCAACCGCCAGATACTGACCCATCTGGTACGCGACGCCTTCGCGCAGGTTATCCCGAAAGCGCGTCTGTCACTGCTTTACGATGTCTCGCACAACACCTGCAAGGTGGAAGAACATGTCGTGGATGGCAAGCGGCGCAAACTCCATGTGCACCGCAAGGGCGCCACGCGCGCCTTCGGTCCCGGTCATACCGACATTCCCGGACGGCTTCGCGCCGTCGGCCAGCCAGTGCTGATTGGCGGATCGATGGGCACCGGCTCCTATATTCTCACCGGTACCGCGAAAAGTGAGGCGTTGTCATTCAGCTCCGCCTGCCACGGTGCGGGTCGCGCCATGAGCCGGCACCAGGCGCACAAAACCTGGAAGGGCCGGCAGGTCATCGATGATCTCGCCGCGCGCGGCATCCTGATACGCAGCCCTTCCGGGCGTGGCGTGGCCGAGGAGGCGCCGGGTGCTTACAAGGATGTGTCCGCCGTCGTGGACGCTGCCGATGCCGCGGGTCTGGCGCGCAGGGTTGCGTGGCTGGAACCGCTCGTCTGCATAAAGGGTTAGCCGAAAAAACATTTAATTCTCATGGGCACCGGCACTGTTGTTTCTCTGTCATCCCGACTCGGCCGCCTATACAATTCATCGATAGGACCTGGAAAACACCATGAAAAAAGCAGTGGCAGGGAAGCCCGTTCCCGACGCGGAATTGCAGACCACCGGCGGCAAAGCCCTCCGCCTGCACGATCTCAAGGGCAAATACGCGGTGCTGTATTTCTACCCCAAGGACGACACCCCCGGCTGCACCCTGGAAGGCCAGGATTTCCGCGACCGGCACAGCCAGTTCAAGAAACTCAAGGCCGAGATTTACGGCGTGTCGCGCGACAGTCTCGCCTCGCACGAAAAATTCAAGGCCAAGTTCAAATTCCCCTTCGAACTCATTTCCGATGAGGGCGAGAAACTCTGCCGCTTGTTCGACGTCATCCGCGAAAAAAGTCTTTACGGGAAAAAATACATGGGCGTGGATCGCAGCACTTTCATCCTCGACAAGGACGGCGTACTGCAAAAGGAATTCCGCAGCGTCAAGGTAAAAGGGCACGTCGACGAAGTCATTGAGGAAATCAGGAAACTGCAACCCCCGTTATCAAAGCGTCAATGACCACCAAAAGAAAAATCTTCGTCGTCGACACCAACGTCCTTGTCCACGATCCGGCCTCAATTCTGCGTTTCAAGGAACACGATGTGGTCATTCCCATCGTGGTGCTGGAAGAGCTCGACAATATCAAGGTTGGCATGTCCGAAGTCGCCCGCAACGTGCGCCAGGTCAGTCGCCTGCTGGACGAGCTGGTGGAAAAAGCCAATGGCGATATCAGCCACGGCATCAAGCTGCCTTCGGTTTCCAAGGACTTCGAGACCGGGCATCTCTTCTTTCACATGGAAGAGCCGCGCAGCCCCCTGCCGTTCGGTCTTTCCGGCCGCAGCGCGGACAATGCCCTGCTCGCCATCACGCTCGACCTGGGCAAAAGCCATCCGGACCGACAAACTATTCTGGTCTCGAAGGATATTAACCTGCGTCTCAAGGCGCGCGCGCTCGGCATGCTCGCCGAGGACTACACCAACGATCAGGTGCTGGATGATACGAATCTGCTGTTTTCCGGAGCGGAAAAACTGGCTGCTGATTTCTGGGAAAAACACAGCAAGAACATGGAGTCCTGGAAAGAGGAAGGCCGCACGTTCTACCGCCTGCGCGGACCCAAGGCTCGCACCTGGCTCCCCAACCAGTTTTTGTACATTAACGGTACAAACACCGATAAAAGCTTCGAAGCCGTGGTGCGGCGTATTGAAAACGATTCCGCCATCATCGAAGTCGTCAAGGATTTTGCCGCGGATCGCAATAAAGTCTGGGGCATCAGTGCCCGCAACCGCGAGCAGAATTTTGCCTTCAACCTGCTCATGGACCCGGAGGTCGATTTCGTCAGTCTGCTCGGTCAGGCCGGCACCGGCAAGACACTGCTCACGTTAGCCGCCGCCTTAATGCAAACGCTGGAATCCAAGCGCTACACGGAAATCATCATGACGCGCATGACGGTGCCGGTCGGCGAGGACATCGGTTTCCTGCCCGGCACCGAAGAGGAAAAGATGGGGCCGTGGATGGGAGCGCTCGAGGACAACCTGGACGTACTGCAGGAAACCGCCACACAGGAACACGGCGCTTGGGCGCGTGCCGCCACGCACGACCTGCTGCGCCACCGCATTCGCATCAAGTCGCTCAACTTCATGCGCGGACGTACGTTCCTGAAGAAATTTCTGATCATCGACGAGGCGCAAAACCTGAGCCCGCATCAGATCAAAACCCTTGTTACCCGCGCCGGCCCCGGCAGCAAAATCGTCTGCCTTGGCAACATCGCCCAGATCGACACGCCTTATCTCACCGAAACCACCTCGGGTCTGACTTACGTGGTGGATCGCTTCAAGCAGTGGGAACACAGCGGGCACATCACACTGCAGCGCGGCGAGCGCTCGCGCCTGGCGGATTACGCATCGGAAATTCTCTGATTAAGGCGGCAAGAGAAAATCAATCTTCATTCTTCACGGTCAGCTTTTCGTAGCTCAATCGAAACAGAATTTCCATCTCCTCGATCACTTGGACCGCCTCCCTCCCCTGCACAAGATGCTGCGTCATCAGCTCTGAAGTCTGGTTGAGCAGTTTCCGGGCGTCCAGCATCGGGTAAGTTACGCGCAGGCGTTTGACGGCCTTGACCACGGTTTCCCCGGCGGGACGGGGAATATCGAGTGGTTTCGGGATTTCCACGGCAGCGATATTTTTAACCGGCTCGAGCCCGTCGACGCCATGACGTATAAGCAGAAATTCGGCGAATTCCAGCAGTGCTCCGGCCTGCGCGGCGGGAAGACTTTTCAGTATCTCCGTCAGGCGCTTTTCAGTTCCGTCTGTCATGCGAATCGACGGAGGTTATTGCGCGGAGCGCTTTTCGCAATGTTCATGCGCAAAGTCCATGAATTCGTCCATCGCGCGCAAACGGAATTTCTGCCGCTGAAAGACGAGGGAAAAAGGCCGCTCGAGCTGCGGCTCGAGTGGGCGCACCGCCAGCGTGCCCAACTTCAGTTCCTTCACCACCGTCGCCTGCGAAACGATGGAAACACCCAGGCCCGCTTCGACCGCGCTCTTGACCGCCTCGGGGTTGCCGACCTCAAGATTGATGTTAAGGTCGTTCATCTCCATGTTGTTCTTCGCGAGGTATTCGTTGATGAAGTCGCGCGTACCCGATCCCTCCTCGCGGCAAACAAACGGCAGTCCCAACAGGTCTTCCGCCGTGATTTTCAATTTTTTGGTCAGGGGGTGCTGCGGAGGGCAGATGAACACGAGCTTGTCGTGCCAACAGACCTCCACCACGAGATTCTTGTTAGCAATCGGCGACTCGACAATGCCCACGTCCACGGAATTGTCCTCGACCATGTGAACAATCCCCACGGAATTCGACACCTTGAGGCGAATATTGATCCCTGGATGTTTTTCCTTGAATTCGCCGAGCAGGCTCGGGAGCGTGTATTCCGCGATGGTCGTGCTGGCGCCAATGATCAGAATACCGCTGACGTCGCCCGTCAGCTCGCGCACCCGGATATCCATCTCCGAATAGAGCGCGACGATGCGTTCTGCGTATTCGAAGACGCGTTCACCCGCGGCCGTAAGACTGATGCGATTGTGGGTACGGTCGAACAAGCGCGTGTTGAAATACTCCTCCAACTGCCGGATCTGAAACGTTACGGCCGGCTGCGTCATGTGCAACGTCTCCGCCGCCTTGGTGAAGCTCAGCAGCCGCGCCACGGTGTGAAAAACCTGCAGTCTGCGATCCGCCATCGGATTATCTCGTTCGCCCTGATAGGCCGTTAGAAACTAGGAATGCGAATTATGCAGGACAGCGCGCTTAACTCAAAGCCGACTCAGAGTTTGTATTAAAATGAAAACCAAGGATCCTAAACCACGGGGGACACGGGGAAAAACAAATAGACCCGGTCTTATTCCTTGATCCTTTTGGTCATCCCCGTGCTCCCCGTGGTTCCAAGGTTTTATTGGTGCTGTTAGGCGTATCCTTCCAGTTTAAGTTTGAGATCGGTCGGACTGGTCGCGTAGAACAAGGCAGTCTCTTCATCGATGTGGCCCTGCTTTACCAGACTGAGCAACGAGCTGTCGAAATCCAACATGCCTTCGGCCTGAGTTCCCTTGCGGACGAGATCGCCCAATTCCTTGATTTTGAGCGGATCGAGAATGTATTCGCGTGCGAGCGCCGAGACCGTCATGACCTCGCAGGCCACGATACGCCCCTGGTTGTTCTTGCGCGGCAGCAGCCGCTGGCTCACGACACCGCGCAGGTTCTGGGCAAGCTTGGCACGGATACCGACCTGTGCCTCCGGTGAAAAGCTGGTGACGATGCGCGAAATCGTATCGGCCGCTCCCGGCGAGTGCACCGTCGAGAATACAAGATGACCGGTTTCCGCCGCCGTCATGGCTGTTTCAATGGTTTCCGGATCGCGCATCTCACCCAGCAGAATCACATCCGGGTCTTCGCGCAGGGCGGCGCGCATGGCCTCGGCGAAGGTGTTGGTGTCGATGCCGACTTCGCGCTGGGTGATGATCGAGCGTTTTTCGGAAAACAGGAATTCGACCGGGTCCTCGATGGTGATGATGTGTTCGCTGCGCGAAAGATTAATGCTGTTGATGAGCGAGGCCAGTGTCGTGGATTTGCCGGAACCGGTGGAGCCCGTGAGCAACACCAGGCCGCGCTCCATTTTCGTGAACGCCAACACGATTTCAGGCAGGAACAATTCCTCGGGCGTAGGGATGCTGGTACTGATGACGCGCAACACCATGCCGATCGAACCGCGTTGATAAAAAATGTTGGCGCGTACGCGGCCGATGTCCTTGAAACCGATGGAAAGGTCCACCTGGTGAGCTTTCTCGAATATGGCCAATAAACGCGCCGACATCATGGTGCGCGATAACCGATCCATGAAATCAGGCGGCAGCGGCGGAATCTCGCGCAGGGCGCGCAGGTTGCCGTCCACCCGCAGGATCGGATGATTGCGCGTACGTAAATGAATATCCGAGGCATTGACACGCACCGCATGCGCCAGCACCTGGCTGAGCAGCTTCAGCGGATCGGTCGTGCTGCTGATCGAAGCGGTTGCTCGATCAACCTCCGCCGGATTGGAGCCGATATTTGGATTGGTGGATTCGGACATAACTACCTTAAATGGATGTCTTCTGTGTCTAGTTTAGATCATCCTGTCGTTTACGCGACCAAACCATCGTTAAAAACCCAAGCCTTAAACCACGGGGCACATGGGAAGAGAAAAGTACCCGAAACACAGGAAGGCCCTTTCTTTTGCAGCTCTTGCCCTTCCCCGTGTTCCCCCGTGGTTCGAGTTCATTTTGTTATGGGTCCTTATAAAAAAACAGACACGCCAGGGCGTGTCTGTTTATTCACTGCGCCGACTCGCCTCCTGGCAGATTCAGCCAGGAAGCCCGGAGAGACAACTACATATCGCGCTTGAATCCCGCGACCGCTTCGAGGGCCACCTGTATCCCCCACGGCGCCGTCATGATCTTGGTGAAGCCATTCGAGCCGGCCATTTTTGTATCGGGGAAATTCAGTGCGATGCGATAACGTGCCCGTAACGCGATCACACGGCCACCATCCACCATCAATTCATACGGCAGATAGGCCGTGTGCTTCAGGTCCTGATAGTCGACGATATCAATAATTTCCTTGTCAGTGTCCTTGTTGCCCTTGTCAATACCGTCACCCTTGGGAATCGACACGCCAAACACGCTGATCTGCTTTCCCGGCAGATCAATCCGGTAGACTTTCTTGGTGCCGCCAAGACCTGCGGCCAGATTTTTTTCCACGCTATCCACCGCGGTTTTGTAATCCGGATGTTCCATAAAAAAATCTACATCCTTGAAGTACGGCATGAACATGGCATACCGGTACTGGCCCGGTCCCAGCCTTTCTTCTTCGATGCCGTTCTCCGAGCCGAACGACTTTACGACGCCGAGTGCCGCTTTCATTTTGGCAGAGACAGTTTCAAGCTTGCCCAAACCATAGGCCGTCCCGATATAGGCCGGATTAACGTACGACACCTGGATTTTTCCCTTGACGTCGGTCACCGATACGCGTTGAGCGGCGCCAAATCCGCCGTTGAAGGCCTTGGCGGCAGCTGTTTTCAATTCATTGTTGGTGACGCAAATCACGGTGGCGCCGGCAAATGGCGAATAGCTGCCGACGATCTCAAATCCCGCTGCGGTCACCTTCAATTTCACCGCATCTGCCACCTGCTTCACATCGCCGGGAAGCGCATCGCCCAATATAAAGGGTTTGAGCGCCTCGGCTGCCGCCTGCGACGACAGACACAGGAAAGCGCTAATCAGCACGAGAAATCTGCTTGTAACACGGATCCACATGGTTCTCACCTCCGAATTCAAACAAAAGGGCTGGAATTGCTTCCAGCCCTTTAAGCTTAGGTTACATCATGCTTTTTCAATAAATCCGCATACAGGTTGTGCCTGTACGCCTCGGATTGGGATTAAAAACCCCATCCCCAGCTCATTGAAAATGCGTTCTGAGACATTTTAAGTTCGGACGTACCGCCACCAAACGCAGCTAACACTGGACCTGTCTGTTTGCCCTCAAAGGCATGCATATAAGCAAAGTTGACCTCGCTGCTCTTCCCTGTGTGCATCGTTGCGCCCAAGGTCAGATGATCCTCAACCACGGCAGGCGCGATGATGTTAAACAGCAGTTGAGAGTCTGGAATTGGGCTGCTTCCATGATTCCAGCCGGCCCTCAACATCCATTCATTACTGTACTTGTAATCAAACCCGAGCTTGACGACGGTCTGATCTTTCCAGCCAAAACCCGCTCCTCCATCATTGCCAAGAGTAGTTGCGCCAGAAGGCGCTGCGTCTAGTGGGTTGGCGATCGACTTAACAGAACCATATTCGATTTTTTGCACATCAAGGGCGACATTCATTTTGGGATTCATCTTAATGGCCATACCCACCGCATAATTTGCCGGGATGTCGAAATCACCCTGCTCTGCGAAAAGACCTTTATATTTGTCAAACTTACTCATGGCGATCTTGGACGCATATGTTGCACCCAAGGTCACGGTGGGGCTTACGTTGCCCGTCCAGCCGATACGAACACCCGTACCCGTCGCACTATCATAACCATTGTTGGTCAGCTTTGTACTGTCAGTTGAGTTGCCACCGAAAGCTTCAAGGCCGGTAGCCTTGAAGCGCTGGTAACCCAGCAGCAGTGAAGCACCAAAGGCATTATCCTTATTCAGCTTCGTTGACCAGGTTGGGGCAATGATGAGTTGTGCCAGATCCACACCTAGCGGTGAGGTACCTGCGCCCAGTCCTAAAAAGGTATTCGTTTTGTATTCGGTGTTCATACCACCGTTGCCGTATACCGACACGCCGATACTGGTGTTGGCGTCAAGCATGGTATTAAAACCACCTTCCGGCACGAAAAAGAAATCACCGTCGCTCTCATTCTTTCCCGTAGACAATGATCCACCCACAGATTCCTGGCTTCTCGGCGAGGGATTGAATAACTGCACACCAACATCTTTGCGAGCGCCAACCATAACCATACCTGCAGGATTGGTCGCAGCGGCCAGTGAGTCCTGCGGATATGCCACACCGGCACCCGCCATACCAAAGGCCTTGACGCCGTATCCATGGGCAAAGTAACCGTTCGTAGCAAATGCCGCGGGTGCTGCCACCGCCGCCGCTACTGCCAAAGCCAGAACCACATTTCGTTTCATGCCCGACATGTCATCTTCCTCCGCAAAGTTAAGGAGCCTCATGCCCCCGAAATTAAATACAAAAACCTGATGCGTGAAACCGGAATTGCCTTGCGGCTAAACCCGCTCCGGCGTTTGCATGATTCAGAATTTAAAACCCCGTTGGTTACGTCGGCATAAGCCGTTGTGTGTACCGCAACAAACGTCTCTGAGTTGCAACACTTGCACTTATGCTGGAAGTAAAGATGACGCCGGAGAAATGTCAAATACCTAATGTTATTGGTAGGAAATACAGATAAGCCCTTGAATATTAGCTTTTTCTAATGGTCTGGCAGGGCAGAAAACGATGCCTGCGCGGATTACTGCGACCTTTCATTCCTCATAAGTAGAAATGTCCTCCCCCCGCATTTGTCGCTGCACCTTTTCAATGTCGGCGGCATTCAGGGCGAAGGGAAATGAGCGGATATCCGCCGGCATGGAATCGCCATAAGGACGGTTGCAGGCCGAAACATCGTCCTGGCGACCGGGGCAACCGGAAGTCTGAAACGGTTTCCCGGATTGCATGATCGCTTCCAGGGCTTCCTTATCAAACCCGTAATCAGACAACTTGCCCGAGGCGTCGAACTGCATCCGGCTGAAGTGACCCCCGGCGTAATCCATAAGGTATCGCGCCAGTTGCACCCGCCGCCACTGATCCCGCGGCACCGGTTCCCAGTCCTCCATCAGCGAACCGCGCTCGGGGAAGAACGCGAACATGTGATTGTGCCCACCCATGTCACAAATCCGCTGCGCCACCTCAAGTATCTCCTGTTCAGTTTCGCCCATGCCGCATATAAGGTGTGCACCAAAATTCTCCGGCCCATAGATTTCGGCAGCCCATTCGAGCGTGCGCCAGTATTTCTCCCACTTGTGCGGACTGTCCACGCCCTTCCCGCGGGTACGGTCAAAGATTTCAGGCGTTACCGCATCCAGCGCTACCGTGAAAATATCGGCGCCCAGATCATGCATGCGCACGAGGTCGTCGTAATCCAGCGTCGTGGGGTTGGAGAGAATCGAAACCGGGATTTGCGGTACCTCTCGCACCCATTTTTCCAACAGGATAAAAGTATCGTCATTAGAGTCGGGGTGGCTGATCATGGAGATACACATGCGCTCGAACTGGTCCTTGTCCTCGCTCTTTTTGACACGCGCGATCACTTCGTCGTAATGCACTGCCGGCCAGTCGACGCGGATGAAATTGCGGTCGGCATAGTCACGCGTCTCCTCCCGGTGACGCGCCAGACCGCAGTAGGCGCAATTGGCGCGGCAACCTTCCGGATACGTTACCAGCAGATTAAGACAATGCGTGCAGGCCGTACGATGCATCTGACCATCGATCAAGCCCAGGGTGATGGCCGCAGCGGTGGACAACTGCACGTATTCCGGCGAACGCATTGCCGGCGTCTTGATATGGTAATTCGGACGATAAAACGTGACAGGTATCGAATCGATATCGGTGGCGGCGCTCATGCTGTCTCCTTGATATTCATCAAGCAAAATATTCACGAAAGGCAATCCAGCCACGACGCTGGACGGGGTCGTCGTTGGCCTGCGCGCTGCGCCAGTGGCGCGCGAGCTCCGCACGCCGCTCCACGGCGCGGGCCAACGTGGGTCCGTATTGTTCGCGCATGTCTTCGGCATAGCTTTCCAGCGCGCGGACATTGCCATCTATATACTCCACCGCGGCCAGCCCGGCGCGTTCACCCGACTGCACCGCGGCGGCGATGCCGGCGCCGGTGATGGGGTGTGTGAATCCCCCAGCGTCTCCGATGAAAAGGGTGTGCTTGTATACAAGGCGCTCACGCAAGCCGCCTACGGGAATGGCACCGCCAGTGCGCTGCATAACTTCCGGCCCCACCCGCCCCTGCCGGACGAGTTCCCCATGGAGATGTTCCAGCGGTGTTTTCAGGTCCGGTTTTAACTGGCGATCAATGCCAAGCCCCAGGTTGGCCAACCCTCCTTTCGGGAACAACCAGCCATAGCCGCCGGGAAATTCATCGGATAACCAGATATCGGTATCGGCATAGGCTGCTTTCAGCGGGACGGTATATTGGCGCGTCTGGATCACGGACAGGGGCGGCAATCCCAGCAGGCGCGCGACCGGGGAATGAGGGCCATCTGCCGCCATCAGAAGCTGATAGTGAATTTCGCTGCTGCGATCGTCATGGCGGACGCGCGCAATTCGCCGCGTAGCATCCAAGGCTACTAACCCGGTATCAATCATAATATCTGCACCTGCCGCCGCGGCACGCGCGGCCAGGGCGCGGTCAAAGGCGGCACGATCCACCATCAGGCCCGGGAAGGGCGATGGCGCCACGGTTCCTGAAGGAAGATAGGTTTTCATGCCCTCGATGTGCTGCGACAGAACGCCGTCATCACGGGCGTAATCCACCATGGGGCCGGGTATGAACTCCGCACATTGCACCGGCTCGCCGATGCGTTTCTTCCTTTCGACCACGAGTACCCGATATCCCGCTTTCGCGGCACGCCATGCCGCCGCCGAACCGCCCGGCCCGGCTCCCACCACCAGCACATCTACTGTCTTAATCTCTGAAATATGAGTTTTCACCACAGAGGGCGCAGAGATCGCAGAGATTTTCCGGTTTACATTCATGATTTTTCTCTGCGTACTCCGTGTTCTCTGCGGTAGATAATCATATAAATCAGAACTTCAGTCATGGCGTCACACCTCCGGCTACAGGAACGGATTCCGCGGTAAGCGCAACCAGTGCATTTTCGATTGTTTGGGAGAAATCTTCCGGGCGCAGCCGCAACATCTCCACCGGGTAACGTCTGAAAAACTCATTCACGGTATGGCGATATGCCGTCAGTGAGGAATCGCGCAACGCCGCTTCGAGATCCACGATCATGCGTTTGGGGTTGACGAAAAAATCACCCGTGAACCAGGCCTGCTTGATCCGGTTGGCTGGCTTATCCACGGCAAGCACCACTCGCATTAATCCACCGTCAGCCTTGTACAGTCCTTCAAGGATCGGCGCATCGGTCAAGGGGCGACTGACAAGATTGATCCAGTCCGGATGATCTATTTCTGCCAGGGCCTGAATGAATTTTTCCTGTTCGGGTCCGCTCATGGTTGCCACCGGTTCGAACTCGACACCGAAGCCTTCGGCGAAGGATTGCGCCAGAGACTCCATGACTGTTTCCCTCTCCGGCGCGACGCCAAGCAGGTCCTTCAAATTAGCCACGCGCTCACGCGCCGAGGCGATGGCCTTGTCGGACAATTTCTCCACCGGGATACGCAGCACGCGCAGCATCTTCTCGATATCGAAATCGATCAGTAGCGTCCCCTGGTACATGATCGAATCGCCCTCGAAAGCACCGCCGGTGCCGGAGATTTTTCGGCCGTTGACCTCGATGTCATTGCGCGGGCGAAACTGCGCATCCACGCCGAGACGGCGCATCCCGGCGGCTGCCATTTCGCAGATGCGCCGGGAGATTTCCTGCATGTCGGCCGTGCCCAGCACGCGCCGGTGGAGATACAGCTCCCAGCCGATCTGGGTTTCGTCAAAATAAATCGCGCCCCCACCAGTGATGCGCCGCTGGATGGCAATCCCGTGCGTCGCGCAATAATCCGTACGCAGCTCCTGTTCCACACTCTGATGAAAACCGACGAGTGCGCTCGGCTGGAAGCGCAGGAAACGCAGCGTGTGCGGGATCAGCCCCTCCTGATGCGCGTCGAGCATGGCGCGGTTGATGGCGATGTTTTCTGCTGCCGGTCGTAACCCGGTGTCGATCAGGCGCCAACGATCGCGAGAAGAAGCAGTCATGTGCCGCAGCAGCCTCCGGTTCCTTCACTGACCACCTGGATTCCTTTCAGGCGGCGCCGTTGTTGCTCTTGTTTGAGGATGGTCTGAATATCGAGCGTGAGGCTCTTGTCCTCCGTCTCGAGCGCCATGACCTCCTCGCCCACGGCAATGGAACAGCAGGCCGGCGTCACCCGTACCGGACGCCCCAGCCGCGCGGCCAACTCGACCATCCCGTCCGATGGATGAGCCATGCCGTTGAGGCCGGCCATGATGGCGTATGTGTCGATAATCGTCTTGGCCGCCCCCGGCGGGCGGGCGCAGCCGAGGAGGAGCGGAATATCCGGCAACGTCTCGCGCACCTCGAGGAAAAACCGGCCCACCTCGTGGGGATCGGGTGTGATGAAAGGGCGCTTGGGGGTGGCATACATTGGCATGACCACCACCAGCACCAGCGCATCGGGCTGGTGACGACGGATTATTTCGAGCGCGTTCCGTTCACCCAGCAGGCGCCCATAGTGCAGCCCGATGACAATATGGGGCACCACTTTCATTTTTGTGGCCACCAGGGTTTCGAGCGTACGCTCGAAGTCCGCGACCGGGCGCTTGAGATGATAGACCTGCGTGATGGTCTCCTGCGCACCTATCACGTCCATCATGGCAACGTCGATGCCGGCATCCTCCATGCGCTGCGCAGCGCCGGTATCCACCAGCGCCGTGTGCACGGCAATTTTAAAAGACGGCCACGTATCCTTGACACGACGGACGACGGGATAATAAGGATCGTATTCGACTTCGTTGCGATGATTGGAGCCGCCCGTCAACAACATACCCTGAGCGCCGCCAGCAACAAGGCCTTCGACCGCTGTCCACAATTGCTCCGGCGTGCGCGCCGCGGTCATCGGCTCGAGAATCTTCGCCTTGCAGTGATCACACTGGAGTTTGCAGTCGGAACCGGTGATGGAAATTGCCGGCCAGGCATTGCGCCCGCAGCCTTTGATTTCCGATGTCTGAAACGATTTGAAAGTGGGAGTATAGAAATGAATGCCGGGTTGAGGAGAAGACAGGCGCGACCGACGCCTCTCAAGCTCGGCAACGAGATCGTCCTGCAAGGCCAAGCCTTCCAGTGTCTCGATACTCTCCGCAATGTGCCGCCATTTCGTCATGCACTGCCTCGTGCAAGCCGTGGTGAAATCAATTCCGCCTGGGGTCCTTAACAGCCCTTGAAACCATCGGCCTGCATCTTGGCCTCAAATGAGGTCATGGCCGCCGCACCGGTCTTGAGGCTGGTAATATCCGCATCCCAATTGGATGGTTTCACCTTCACCACCCAGCCCTGGGCATAGGGATCCTGGTTGATAGTGCCGGGTTTGGCCGAGACCGCCTCATTCACCGCCACCACTTCGCCTGCCACCGGTGTCTTCACCGGCCCCACCCACTTGCCGGATTCCACGGTGGCGCAGGATTTGTCCTTTTCAACTGCCTTGCCGATCTTCTTCGGTGTGTAGGAAACGATTTCACCCGCCAGCGAGCAGGCATAGGCGGTCAAACCAACGGTGACATTGCCATCCGCTTCACGCTTTGCCCAAACATTGCTTTCCACGTTGTACATCAAGTCATCGGGAAGATTGCATCCTCTTACTGCGCCCATGTCCGGCCTCCTGCTGTGTGTTGAAGAGTGTTGCCTGTACGTCGATGCCACGGAGAAGAATAGGCCCGTCTCTACCTCAAAGTATTGACGCGCCTCAAATTCTGCACACGCCACTGCCGCATAAACAACAAAGGGGCGCCCATGGCGCCCCTTGTTCCAGCTCATCTCTCGGAAGACCGACGCTTCGACTGTGATCGATGCGCATCTCCCTCCCTCTCCCGGGGGTAAACGTCCCTAGTTAAGAATCCTACTCGTCATTCCCGGCAACGGATTACTTTGTTGCAGGATTTACGCCTTCTTCAATATGAAGGTGTATTCGCCGTTGGCTTCGTTGGACTCCATCAATTGGTTGCCCGTTTGCTTGGCAAACGCCTGAAAATCCTTCACCGAACCCGGATCGGTTGCAATGATGCGCAGCGTCTGACCGGTGGTCAGAGTGTTTAGCGCTTTCTTGGCGCGCAGAATCGGGAGCGGGCAGTTAAGCCCGCGTGCATCTAGATCTTGATCAGCCATTATTCCTCCTCGAAAAAACGAAATATCTGAATAGTGATTAGCAGTCTGAGGGCGACATATTATAGATTTCTTATTTAGTATCAAACAGGCTGCTCAAAGCAGCCGAACAACCAATATCCCTGAAATATCCTGATTCTGGAGCATGGCCCGGGGAACAAATCTCAACTTCTACGCTCTCATTAGTCAGGATAAGCTATTGAAATACAGGGATTTAGCCACCATTCAGTCTGGAATCGCGGCGTTTACGCGCAACACAAGCTCTGGCGCGGCAGACCTGAACCCACATCAGCGGCCACGAGGGGCGATAAACCACCTCAAACAGCTTGGGCCGCCAACCACCGGCGGTTTGTCCCGGAGAACGGCAACAGGTAAAGATATATCGACGGTTTATGGGCTACTTCTGAATCGATGTTTTTGAATTATCGCCATACAATGAAAAACATGCTTCGCACAACATGGCGGGTGTTACTGGCGGCAAGTCTGTTGTATCCGACCGGCCATCTCCCTGCCTACGCCGACAACACCAACCTTCCCGATCTGGGCGATGAATCCATTGCGGTGATTTCACCCGCGCAGGAACGCAAGCTGGGCGAAGACCTGATGCGCCAAGCACGCCGGACCCTGGCGTTCATGAACGATCCGGAGATCAGCGAATATATCCAGTCGCTCGGCCAGCGACTGGTATCGCACAGTGACAATCCGAAACAAGATTTCCGCTTTTTCGTCATCGACAATCCCAGTATCAACGCCTTTGCCGTGCCCGGCGGATTTATCGGCGTACACACCGGCTTGATTCTGGCCACCCAGAGCGAGGCCGAGCTGGCCTCGGTGCTGGCGCATGAAACTGCCCACATCACGCAACGACATATCCCGCGACTGATCGCGGAATCACAGCGCACCACGCTCCCGGCCCTGGCCGCGGTGCTGGCGGGCATCCTGCTGGCCAGCTCCGGCCATCAAGGTGGCGAGGCGGCAATTGCGCTCACCAGTGCCGCGGTCGCCCAGAAAGGAATCAATTACACACGCACATTCGAAGAGGAAGCGGACCGCATCGGCATGCAGATTCTTGCGCAATCCGGCTTCGACCCGCGCGCCATGCCGGCATTTTTCGAGCAGATGCAGAATCTCAACCGGCTAAACGACACCAATCTTCCGGAATTTCTACGCACGCATCCAGTCACCACCAACCGCATTGCCGACTCACGCAACCGCGCCGAGAAATTCAAGGTGCGCCGTGCATCCGAGAGCAGCGACTTCCAGCATGTGCGCGCGAAAATTCGCGCATTGGCCCCCGGCAATCAGGAAGAAATTGTGCGTGGATTCAGGGAAAACCTGGCGCAAGGAAAGTATTTCAATGCAGAAGCCGAACGCTATGGTTATGCCGTGGCACTGCTGCGCGTACGACAGCTCGCGACAGCGCGCGCGGAGGTTCAGAAACTTGTTAAAAAACAGCCGAACCGGATTTCTTACCGCATACTTCAGGCGGAAACAGAGATGTCGGCAGAGAACTACAAACAGGCGCAGGCCATCTACGTCGATGCCTACGCCAAGGCCCCCGCGAATGCCACGCTGATACAGAATTATGCCAGCGCCCTGCTCAAAACCGGGAAACACCGTCAGGCCAGGGATCTGCTCAAAAACGCCCTGCAACGCCGGCCGGAGGATCCTGAGCTATACCGAATGCTGGCACAGGCCGCGGGCGGCAGCGGCGCCCACTACGAGGCCCACAAGGCCATGGCCGAACACTATTACCTGAGCGGTAATCCCAACGCAGCGATCGAACAACTCCAGCTTGCCACCCGTTTCGCGGGTGACAATTTTTACCTGCAATCCAGCCTCGAAGCCAGAATGGCCGCTATCAAGGAAGAAATTGCCGTCTACCAGAAAAAATAACGGGCCCGATAAAACGGGGAATATTTTCCTGCAACGGTGCGTCTAAATGGCGGTACTGAATACCGCCTGTATTCAGAATACGTGCAATAGTATAGATACAGGCTGGGCTTCATTAATAGGTGCTTATTTACATTAATGTAAGCGGCCAAATATTTAATTTAAGGGGCTTGTCATTCCCGGTGAGAGAGGTATCCTGTTTTCCCCCATGCATGTTTGGGGCTGGGTGGGTCTCTATTGAGAGTCCCTTGGCAATCGCAGAATCAAGGTTGATTACAGCCGCATCGTTAAACAGACAACAGCAGGAGGAGCAATGCAGAAAATCACCCACATCGTTTTAACCGGCGGCGCCGCGGTGCTGTTGGGGCTGGGCTCATTGTTGGCCGCGCCTGCGGTGCTGGCAGCGGGTAAAGCACCGGACTCCAAGGTCTGCAAGGACAAAGACAATCCGCCCAAGGATGCCGTCACGCAGGGTGGATGCATCGTGCTCGACCGCCGCAAGGGCAATTGCATGGGTTGCCATCAAATTGCCGGGATCTCTTCCGGCAACATCGCCACCAAGATGGAAAACATGGCGCAGCGCTGGCCCGACAAGGCCAAGCTGCGCGCACAAATACATGATGCTTCCAAGACCAATCCGGACACGGTCATGCCCCCGTTTGGACGGCATCAGCTCCTGACATCGGATGAAATCGACAAGGTCGTGGAATTTATTCTCACGTTATGACATCCATCCTGCGCGCCCACACATCACGAAATCGTGCGCGGGTAATGAAATCAATTCAAATATATCGGAGGACCCCGTGACCCACCTTCCCCGCCGTCTCTTCCTCAAGAACACGCTCGCCACCGCCGTCTTGGTCGGTGTCGGCAGCACCGGCCTGTTCC
>NZ_JANLGY010000029.1 GCF_024653915.1 Sulfuricaulis sp.
GTAACGCAGGTCCTGGGCGGCATCGTATTGGTAGCTGAGCACCACGCCGTCGGGATCAACGACCTGGCTGACATCGCCCCAGGGGGTGTAGCTGTATTGAGTAAGAGCAGCGCTGCCTGACAGTGGAGTCTGGGTGATGGTCTTGACCCGTCCGCGGGGGTCGTAGGTGTAGTTGGTGCGCAGGCCGTTGGGGTCGGTCATCTGGAGCAGACGGCCGTTGGGGTCGTAGAGATCGTAGGTGGTGATGTGGCCGAGGGCGTTGATGACTTTCTTTAACTGACCACAACTCCCGCCGGTGGTGCAGACGTAGTATTCCAGCGTGGTGATGTCGGAGACGTCGGTGCGGGGGCCGTTGATGGAATTCACCTGGCCGGAGGCGGTGTAGCCGAGGGTGACGGTACGAGAGACCGAAGCATTAGATGGAGTGAAACCGCGCTGGATGATCTGGGTCGGCAGATTCGGATGGCTGACATCGCTGTAGACCAACTCGGTTTCAAATGTCGCCCCCACATACACGCTCGGGCGGCGGATGAAGCGTGGCAGATCGAGCGTGGGTGAAAGATAGTCGTAGGTTGTGACGCGACCCACGCCGCCGGCGTTGCAGTTGGCAGGGTTACTCAGGCAGACATTGCAGTCACTTCCCGATAATCCCTCCGTCATGCTCAGCTTCTGATTGGTGGTGTTGTAGCTGTATAAGGTGACGCGGCTCTCTTCGTCCTTTTTGCAGGTGAGGTTGTTGTTGGTGTCGAAGGTTTGCTGCAGCGAGTTGGTATCAATCGAGCTGGTCTTCGTCACCAGGTTCTTCACACCTAGATTGGTAGTGAAAGTCATGACCTCGTTCATGCCGATGGGGTCAGTGACAGTGGTTTGGGTGGCGGAGTCGTAATTTAAAGTAAATCTCTCTTGCGGACTCCCGTTATCCGTCTGGGCGTGTTGGGTAAGGGTGGCCTTGCCGTTGGTGTCGTAGGCATAGGTGCTGTAGCGGGTAGTTACGCCCCCTGCATCGACGTGGGAGATGCCGGTTAAATGATTCGGGAATGAGGTGTTCTCGTAGTGGTAAAGCTTGGCGGTGGCGTCGGGGCAGTCGACGCGGGTGAGGTTATTGGTGTCGTAGCTGTAGCTAATTACTTGACCCGTGGGATCGGTGACGGTGGCGACATGGCCGCTGGTGTTATAACCGAAGGTGAGGATGTGGCCGAAGGCGGAGCTGACGGTGGTGAGTCTCCCATTCGTATCGTAACCGTAAGCGGTTGCCTGACCTGTGGGAGAGGTTTCAGAGAGGAGCTTGCTGGTCGTGTCATAGCGTTCGGTTGCGCCTCCGCCTCCGCGGAGTGTAAGAGTATAGCCAGTAGTGTCCTGGGTTAAGGTCAGCGCAGTATCAGCATCGCCACTACAGATGTAGTTGGTACATCGGAATGGCTCACCGCGACCACTTTCTTGACGAATCTGGATTAGGTGATTTGATGCATTGTTACCTTGAATTTCCAGGCTTCTTTGGAATGTTGAAGTCCAGTTGGTGCCAAAAGCGAAATGGCGTCTCAACAGACTGTTGTAGTAGCGTGTAAGCGACGGTAGCCCGGCACTGGCGTGATAGTCTTTTTCTTCTTGGTGTTTATTACCTGTTGCGGCGTTGCAGGGGTTACTGACACTTGTGTCACACTTGTCGTCGGAATCCTTTTCGGGCTGGCACTGTTGGGTTTCAAAGTTGAATGTCTCGCCTTCATTTTCGCATTTAGCACCATCTTGGCAAGAAAACCACCCGCCCCCATCGTAACAGTTTTGCCATGAACTCACGCACAGGTTCAATGTATAGCCAAGGCTATAACTTGTGGGTGGAGCGCATAGGGCGTCAGGTCGAAATAGAACAGGATTAGTGCTGCAACGAGAAGCAGGGTATGTGGGGAGTTGGCGCGTACGTTCAGCCAGACATGCTTGTTCAGCTGCCGCAATTGATGGATGGTGAAACGTCAGGGCAGAAACTTCATTAGGACAAAAAAGCCACAGGGCAACAGCAGCAGCGGATGTTCGTAACACGGATAATGCGAAGCGGAATACGACATTCACTAGATCAGAAGCATCTTGCACGAACTCGTGTTTGGTGGGGACAGATAACTGCCGAAATGACTCTAGCATTGCAGCTCTCCTAGATAGTGCTTGCGATGAACAGTCGCGCTATTTTTATTTCTGGAATTTTATTCTTTCGAGCCGTTGGTGCGCTTTGGCACTTTGGTTATTTTTTGCGCACCCATTTCGCCCTTATGCGAATGTCTTGTCAATCACCATTTGAAGTAAAGCTTTATCAGCGCATACTGAAATACCAATGAAACAAAGGCTTGGGCGGTTAATTAGGGTATCGTGGTTACCGCACAATCTCGAACAGCAGGTGCTCATCATCCTGGACGCAGCAGAATCTCAGCAAATCAGTGCGCCTATAAAGTTTTTCTGGCTCGAGCAGCCACGCGGCGTGGGCATGGAAGCGAATCTCAGGAAAGCGATCGGGGTGTTTCGGTACCAGCAGCCAGCGCACCCCCGTCAAGCGGGCGTAATGCACCGTTTTCTCCAGCGAGTCGTTCGGCAAGGCGCGATAGCGCCCACCCGCGAGGTAGGGATATACCGGCAGCAGCGCAAAGATCGGATCGCCGGCACTCACGCGCGCGTTAACCTCGGACCACGATGCCAGATTGATGCTATCCGGCGGGTGCCGCGGCGCCTCGTAGAAATTTTTTGGAACCAGCAACAGCAGCGCGACCAGGACCAGGGCAATGACAGCCTCCGGCAATCCCGGCTTGGCCGGGCGCTGAGCCCAGCGCCGAAAAACAATGGCTGATTCCAGGGCGATTTGTATCAGCGCCAGTGGGAACAGGACGATGAGATAACGGCTCACGTTGCTGGTGAAAACCGACACGGCGAGTATGTAAAGGCAGACAAACGCAGGAATGATCAGGCGCGCGGACCAGCGTTGGCGGGCCTCGGGCAGCAGTAATGGTGTTATGAACGAAACCACCAGCAGCACAAAAAGAGGAACACCTAATGGTGTTTTCAGATGCCAGGTATTCTTGAAGAAATCGAGCAGCCACTGGCCAGGTGGGCCAAGTTGATTTAACGCTGTCCGGGCGGTGCCATCATCCTTGTTCTTGGCATTTGCGATTTGTGCGCCATCGGGGCCAACCACGTTAGCCAGCATTTCGCTTCCATCGGGCAGCAATTTCCATAGCAGCCGGCGTTTCGCGTAGATGTCGACGTAGTTATTCTCTTGCATGTCGCTGATGTGGCGAATCTCGTCAATGACAGACGCATCGGCGGTCTGGACAACATAATTATGCATCCGGAAGGAATGGTGAAAGGGCGACATACCGGTTTGAGCGTACAGCGCCACGGCATGGCCACCCACGATGATCAACCAGCCGGCGGCGATCAGCGCCAATCCACGCGCCCCGTTGTAAGTCCTGCCAGGGTTTCTGAAGAGCGCATCGGCCGCGAACCATACAAGCAGGAAGATCAGGAACGTTATGCCAATCTGCCGCGTGAGGAAAAGCAGTCCGGCGAGTATGCCCAGCAGCAGAAACGGCGCAACACGGGGGGCATTTTGCTCCGTCAGACGAACCGCAAAGTATAGCGCCGATATCAGGATCAACAGAAAGAGCGCTTCCGTCAGGATCGAGCTGGCGAAGTACACACTGTAAACATTAAGTTGAAACAGAAGCACAGCGGCGATTGCCACATAGCGGTTAGCGCTTCGTTTCACTAATAGAAACATGGGGACCGTCACCAGCAATATGCACGCTGCGCTAATCCACTCTGCGTTTCTTATTGCATTATCACTGACGAGGCTGGTAACCCCGATCAGGAAGGGGTAAAGCGGCGGGATAATGAGGCCCGTATCGATATGGCCCGACGACGCGATGAACAGCTTGCCGGTGGAGAGCAGATCTTGTGCGAGCGTGAGATAGCTGATGGCGTCAGGCGTGAGATTGCTCGGATAACGAAAGCCATGAATGATCGGGCTCAGCAGTAATAGCGCCCCGACGAGCAGCAGATCAAGAGATAGCGGCCGCAGTGGTTTAAGTTTGAACATTTTTATCAGGTTGTTTTGGTAACTGAATCAGCTGTGTTCCCGACCACCGGTCATGCCACGCCAGCCTGTTGCGGTCGTACATGACCCACAAAAATCCCAATCCGAGACAAAGCAGGGAGATCCACGCATAAGCAAAACGCTTGAGCGCCAGCACCCAGGTAATCGGGCCGCCATCCTTCGTAACCAGCTTCAGGCGCCAGGTGCGCAACCCGAGTGTTTGGCCGCCACGCACCCAGAAGCCGGCGTAGTAAAGGAAAAAAATTGCCAGCAGATAAATTTGATAGGCGGTTTTCAGGATCAGGCCGGGTTTGTCGCCAGCGGTGAGCCAAACGTAGGGATAGCTCAGCATCATAAGCAGGGCGAGCAGCAGCAGAGAGTCATAAAACATGGCGCCGAGGCGGCGCAGCAAGCCGGGAGGAGGCAGGGCTGGGGTCATGGCGTATTCTATTCAGAAATTTTCTGCTACGACTGTTTAAAAAACATCCAATCCAGCAAACGTACGCTACGTCAGCCGGTTGCGGCTGTTCTGTGACAATTGCACACAGGCTTATGCACAAAATCTGTGAGTAGTTTCACGGCCATCCCCTGATTTCTTGCGTCCATCTGCGTGTACAAAAAGCATTCCCGGCAGCGCTGTCCGACTCTATACGGAAGCAGTGCGATAGGATAATCTTGCAAGCCATTGATGGGCGAAGGAACGAAACATTGTATGCAGTTCTCCCGCATATCCCCAGGAAATTCATTCTAAGTGTCGGCCAACATCCTTTCACTGAATCTGGTTGAACTCGGGCATTTCTGCGCCTACCTCGCCATGCTGGTGGCGCTGGTGCAGGGGCTCGCGCCCATGGTGGCGCATTACTTGAAACAACCGCGCGTGGCGCAACTGAGCGTCAACGGCAGCGTGGCGGTGTTCGCGCTGACCACTCTCGGGGGCCTGAGCCTGATACATGCCTTCGTCACCAGCAATTTCTCGGTGCAATACGTCGCGCAGCATTCCAACTCGCTACTGCCAATCTTTTATAAGGTCGCGGCGCTGTGGGGCGGTCACGAGGGCTCGCTGTACCTGTGGGTGTGGGTGCTGACCTTATATACGATGGTCGTCGGGCTGCACGGGCGCAAGCAGTACCCGGAGCACCTGCCGGTCATCCTCGCGGTGCAGGGCTGGTTGATCGTCGGCTTCTTCGGCCTGATCCTGTTCCTGTCGAACCCGTTCGAGCGCCTGTTCCCGATTCCTGCTGATGGGCACGACCTCAATCCGCTGTTGCAGGACCCTGGCATGGTATTCCATCCGCCCATGCTGTACTTGGGATACGTCGGCTTTTCGGTGCCGTTCGCCTTCGCCATGACGGCGCTGATCACGCGCTGGCGCAGTGAGCTGTGGATCGGGCTGATACGGCGCTGGGCGCTGATCGCCTGGGGCTTCCTGACCACGGGCGTCATGCTCGGCGGCTGGTGGGCCTATTACGAGCTCGGTTGGGGTGGTTACTGGGCCTGGGACCCGGTGGAGAACGCCTCGTTCATGCCGTGGCTGCTCGGCACCGCGCTGGTGCATTCCATCACGGTGCAGGACCGCCGACGCATGCTGCACGCGTGGAATATTTTTCTGGTCATCTCGACGTTCGCGCTTTCTCTGTTAGGTACCTTCCTGGTGCGCTCGGGCGTGCTCTCGTCGGTGCACGCGTTTGCCGTTGATCCCGGACGCGGCGCTTATATTCTTGTGTTCATGACCGTCGTGCTGACAGTGTCTTTCGGCATTTTCATGCTGCGTGGCCGTTACCAGCAGGCCGAGGAGTCCATCACGTCGCTGATGTCGCGCGAGTCGCTGTTTGTCTGGAACAACGTGCTGTTCACCGTGGCCTGCGCCAGCGTGTTGCTCGGGACGCTGTATCCGCTGGCGCTGGACACCTTCACCGGCCAGAAGATCACCGTGGGCGCGCCGTATTTCAATATCGTCATGGTGCCGATATTCCTTGTTATCGTTTTGCTCATGGCCGTGGGACCGCTGGTGCCGTGGCGCAAGGCCAATCTCGAACGTTTGCGCATGCGCCTGTTGTGGCCGCTCGTCATCGCTATGGCTACGGCGCTAAGCGTGATTGTTTTTCTGCCCGCGTCGCACTGGACCGCGCCGGCGGCCACGGGGGTCGCCATTTTTGCCCTGATGAATCTGATCACTGAATTCGCCCGTGCTATCCGCCAGCGCCGCATACAATTGAAAGAACCGTTGCCCCGGGCGTGCGTAAAAACTGTACTCGGTAACCGGCGGCATTATGGCGGCATGATCGTGCACTTCGGGATCGTCATTATCGCTCTTGGATTGGTCGGCTCAGGCCTGTTCCGTTCCGAGGCCTCGGTCAACATGGTCCCCGGGGATGTGGTGGAGGTCGCCGGGGAGCGCCTGCGTTTTGATGGGGTAAGCCCGCAGCGTGGCCAGAATTACAACGCCATGCAGGGCCGCCTGACGCTGCTGAATAGCGGGCGTGAGGTGCGCCCGGAGCGGCGCCAGTACATGCGCCAGGAAATGCCCATGACCGAGTCTGGTATCGATTCCACATTGCTGCGTGACGTCTATGTGGCCATGGCCGATTCCACCGGCGGGGACCGGTGGGCGGTGCATGTTTACGTCAATCCCCTGGTGCAGCTCATCTGGATCGGCGGCCTCATTATCCTGTCAGGATTGTTCCTGTCGCTCAGCACGCGCCGACGCGCCGGCAGCGGCGAAACAACCGCTACCAAATAAATTCATGCGCCGCCTGATCCCGTTAATTCTCTTTCTCGCTGCCATGCAGTTATGGGCCGCGCCGGTTACGGAAGACCCGCTGGAGCGGCAAATGCTCGATATCGCCAAGGACCTGCGCTGCGCGGTGTGCCAGAACCAGCCGATCTCGGAATCCAATGCCGATCTGGCGCAGGATATGCGCAAGATTGTGCGTGAGCAGATCCAGGCCGGTAAATCTCGCGAGGAGATCATGAACTATTTTGTCGAGCGCTATGGTGATTACGTGCTGCTGAATCCGCCCACACGCGGGCCGGGAGCGATCGTCTGGCTGGCGCCGCTGGCATTGCTGCTGGTGGTGGGTGTTTCCGGATTTGTATTTTTGCGCAACCGGCTCAAACCCATGTTGCCCTCGGTGCCAAAACTTTCCAAAGAAGACGCCGCGCTGGTGCGCGCCGCGCGCAAGCAAAGTAACTCATGATCTGGCTCGCCATCGTTGCCCTGTTGATCGCGGCTGCCACGGCCTGGTATCTGGCGCGACCTCTCTCGCGCACCCTGGTGACGGATGATCGTGAACGGCGGCACCAGTTACAGCAATTGCGTGACCGGCTGTTGGTGCAGTTGAATGAGCTGGATGTCGAGGAGGGCGACAGGAATATCGATCCCACCGTCCTCACCAGTGAGCGTGAACGCCTCGAAGCGGAGCTGGCAGCCGTCTTGCGTGAACTGGAAGCACCGAAAGAAAAAAAGAAAAAGAAAAAAGCTGTGACGGAATCACGCCGCGGGTGGGTCGTGGCGCTGGTCCTGTTCGGCGTCGTTCTGCCGCTGACCGCGGCCGGTCTTTATGCGCTGTACCAGCGCCCGATCCTGGCCTATCTGACCAATCCGCAGGCGCCGGCCGATGCTGCCGTGCCGCCCATGGTCATGGAGATGGTCGGACGTCTGGAAAAGCGCCTCTCCGAGCAGCCGGATGACGCGGCTGGCTGGTTCCGCCTGGCCCGTGCCTATGCGGTGATGGGGCGTGCCGAAGAGGCCAATGCCGCCTATGCGCGCGCCTACAAGCTGACGCCGGACGATCCGCAGGTGGTGGCGGAATACGCCGCCTTCCTTTATGACGGTGACCCGCAGAATACGAGTGGACAGGTGTTCGGTCTTTTCAGCCGCCTGCATGAACTCGATCCGGAGAACCGCGATGCGCTGTGGTTCCTCGGTTTTGCGTCTTACAAGAAGGCTGACCGTAAAAAGGCCCTGGGCTACTGGGAGCGCCTGCTGAAGGCATTGCCGGCGGACAGTCAGGAAGCGGAACACCTGCGCATGATCGTCGCCAGGACACGCGGGGAAATGACCAAGAAGTAAGATTTACTCGACGCCGGAATACTTGGCTTTACAGCCTTCCTGTGACTAAGGTATAAGTAAGTCCATTGACTCAAACCCGCATGGCCCACTTACAAAGCCCCATTAACTTCATCGCGCGCGTTTTTATTTTTAGCGCGTCTATCGTGGTGCCGGCTCAGGCGGGAATTTATTCCTTCTCTGACGCCAGCGGTGTTATTCACTTCACCAACAAACCGTCCACTCCGCGCTATGCGGACATGAAACGCGTGTCCTACATGCCCGAATCATCGATGCGCCGGACGCGCCCGGTCAACCCGGAGCGTTTCAGTCCTCTGATCGAGCAAGCGGCACGCGAGCATCAGATCGATCAGGGCCTGTTGCACGCCGTGATTACGGTGGAATCGGGTTACGACCCCCATGCCGTTTCGCGCCGGGGGGCTGTGGGATTGATGCAGCTGATGCCGAAAACCGCGCGGCGCTATGGCGTCCGAAACATGTACGACCCGGCGCAGAACATCCAGGGCGGGGCGCGGTACTTGCGTGAACTGATGGGCAAGTTTAACAATGATCTTTCGCTGACGCTGGCCGCCTACAATGCCGGGGAAGATGCCGTCGCCCAGTACGGCAATCGCATTCCGCCATTCCGCGAGACACGTTCTTACGTGCCGCGGGTGCTGGATCAATACCGCCTGTACCAGCGCACGCCGCGCTAGAAATCCCAGCGGCAACCGAGCGACCGAAGCCGGTTACAACAATTCTTTAATCAACGGCGCCAGTTTCTGTTCCCACGCTTCCGGAGTGATCGGACCGATCTGCTTGTAACGAATGATGCCCTGCTTGTCGATGACGAAGGTTTCCGGCACGCCATAGACGCCAAGATCGATCCCCAGTCGGCCATCGCTGTCCGACAGACTCAGTTCATACGGGTTGCCGAGGCTCCCGAGCCACCCGAGCGCGTCCTGGCGTTTGTCCTTGTAATTCAGGCCGATGATGGGCACGGTCTTATTTCGCGAGAGCTCATTGAGAAACGGATGTTCCTGGCGGCAGGCCACGCACCACGAGGCCCAGACATTGAGTAGATAGGCGCCCCCCAGCAATTCGTCACGGCTGACCTTGCGCGCCGGGTCGGCGACCGTGGCCAACGAGAAGGCGGGAAGAGATTTTCCGATCAGTGGCGAAGGAATCTTGCGCGGATCGAGATTCAGCCCGTAGGCGAGCAGCAGACCCAGGAAAATAAACAAAACCAGCGGGGCGATATATTTCTTCACGGTTTCTTCATCTCGGTGCCCGGCTGGAAGGTCCCGCCCTTCATGGCCTGCGCCGCTTCCGGTGGCATGTATTTTTCATCGTGCTTGGCGAGCACTTCACTGGCCAGGAACTTGTTGCCGTCCAGAACCTTGCCCTGTGCCACCACGCCCTGGCCTTCGCGGAACAGGTCGGGCAGCAGGCCCTGGTAATGCACCGGCAGCTTCTTGTTATTGTCGGTGACAACGAAATCCACCTTGAGGCCATCGGCGGAACGCTTGACCGAACCGGCCTCCACCATTCCACCAATGCGGATGGTCTGGCCGGGGGCGATCTTGACCTTGCCTTCCAGTACTTCCGTGGGCGAGTAGAAGAACACCAAGTTGCTTTGGAAGGCATCCAGTACCAGCAGCACGGCGACGCTCAAGCCGATGACGCCGGAGACAATAATGGCCAGACGCTTGTGTCTTGTTTTCATCGGGTTTGTTCCTTGAGTCGCAGAAATTCACGCAACCGCTCCCGGACAAGCTTCCGGCGGCGCAATGGCAGATAAAGATTCAGAATCAGGATCAGCGCAGCAATCCCGTAGGATCCCCACACGTACAGACCGTAGCCGCCCATGGCGAAGAATTCCTGCCAGTTCATCGCTTCACTTCCAGCATCTCAGCGACCCAGGTGGTGTGCCGCTCGCGTTCCAGGATTTCATTGCGCATGCGCAGCAGCACCGTGTTGAGAAAATAGAACTTGAAGGCAAAGGCCATCAGCAGCAGTGGTGCGATCATGCTCGGATGAATTGAGGGCGTGCCGATCTTGCTCACGGAGGCTGGCTGATGCAGCGTGTTCCACCATTCCACGGAAAAATGAATGACCGGGATATTGACCACGCCCACCAGCGCCAGGATGGCGGCGGCACGCGCCGCACGCCGGGGGTCGTCGATGCTGGCCTGCAATGCCATGTAGCCTATGTACAGAAAGAAAAGGATAAGTTCCGAGGTCAGGCGCGCGTCCCACGCCCACCACGTGCCCCACATGGGCTTGCCCCACAGCGAACCGGTGGTGAGCGCGAGGAAGGTGAACGAGGCGCCGATGGGCGCGCAGCTGTTGGCGAAGACTTCCGCGAGCTTGATGTTCCACACCAGCGCCACCGCACCGGCCCCGGCCATCAGCATATAGACGAACATGGACATCCACGCGGCTGGCACATGCACGAACATGATGCGATAGCTTTCACCCTGCTGGTAGTCCGCCGGCGCCACGAACAGGCCGAGGTACAGACCCACCAGCAGCAGCACGATCGTGACGGCGGCAATCCAGGGAGTCAGCTGTCCGGCGAGGGTATAAAAAAATTTGGGTGAGGCGTATTTGTGCATGCGTCAGTCCAGGGATACGCGCAGTGCCGCCGCCGTGGCCCACGGCAGGAAAGTCAGGGCCAAGGCGAAAAAGGCTCCCAGCAGGGAAAAATGCGCTCCGGTATCGATGCCGATCATGACTCCGGTCACGCTGCCGGCACCGAAAATCAGGATCGGAGTATACAACGGCAGTACCAGCAGTGAAACCAGCACACCGCCGCCGCGCAGTCCCAGTGTGAGCGCTGCGCCGACGGCCCCGAGCAGGCTCAGGATCGGCGTACCCAGCAACAGTGACAGCGCGAGCGTACTGAAGGCTGACTCCGGCAAATGCATTTGCACCGCCAGCAGGGGGGAGATCAGCACCAGTGGCAATCCGGTGAGTGTCCAGTGTGCCGCTACCTTGGTCAGCACCAGCAGCGACAGCGGGTAGGGCGCGAGCGCCATCTGTTCCAATGTTCCATCGGCGTAATCGTTGGCGAACAGGCGATTGAGCGAGAGCATGGTTGCCAGCAGTGCTGCCACCCAGATGACACCGGGCGCCATGGTGCGCAGCATATTGGGTTCGGGACCGAGACCCAATGGAAACAGGCTCACGACAATGACGAAGAACACCAGTGGGGTGAGAATGTCCGTGCTGCGCCGCAGGGCGACGGTCAGGTCGCGCCAGAACAGCCGGCCAATGGCTTTGAACAGGTTAAGCACGCTCGTGATCCCGAATCTGCAGTACGGTTTTTGTCTGGACGTGGATTTCCTGATGGGAGGTGATGACGATCAGTCCGCCTTGCGTCAGGTGATCCAGCAGGATGGTTGTCATCAGCGACACGGAGTCCACGTCGAGCCCGCTCAAGGGCTCATCCAGAATCCACAGCGGCTTGCGCTCAACCATCAGGCGTGCGAGCGCCAGTCTTCGTTTCTGTCCCTGCGACAGAATTTTGGAGGGGAAGCGGTGGTAGGCTGCCAGGCCGAGTCGTTTGAGTGCTGAATCGACCTGTTCCGCGTTATTGTTACCACTGAGGCTCATGGCAACACGCAGATTTTCCGCCGGCGTGAGATCGCCCTGGATGCCATTGGTATGGCCGACGTAGGCAAGCTGGGCATGGTAGTCATCACCCAGTTTCTGGATGGCAGTGCCGTTCCAGCGAATTTCGCCGGCATGGGTGTGTGTCAGTCCGCAAAGTGCGCGCAGCAGCGTGGTTTTGCCGCTGCCGTTGGCGCCGGTGACATGCAGTAATTCTCCCGGCTTGAGAGAGAAGGACAGGTGCGCGAACAGGGGGCGGTCACCGCGGACACACTCCAGATCGACTGCTTCCAGCAAGGACAACCTCCCCGAGTCAGTAGAAGACACTTTAGAAGTTGGTGCCCCAGGCCGGAGTTGAACCGGCGACCTGCCGCTTAGGAGGCGGCCGCTCTATCCACTGAGCTACCGGGGCCCGTCGCTATTCTAGCAGCAGCTTGGGACAAAACCGCCCGACGGGAACGCCGGGCCCTAAATGAAAATGGCCGGTAATTCCGGCCATTCACGGGATTGGTGGAGCGGAAGGGGATCGAACCCTCGACCTCTGCATTGCGAACGCAGCGCTCTCCCAGCTGAGCTACCGCCCCGATAAGATCTGTTTGCTTGAAAGAAACCTGTCCATGGGCTGGACTGGCTGAACAGATTGGCGCGCATTGTAAAACAGAAGAACCTTGGGCGGAAGCTCGAGCTGGAGGTGAGAGAAAGGCGGGGAATCACGTCCTCGGTCTGCACAGTTATGGAAAACGAACAACGCGAATCAAGCCCCGGTTGCGCTCATCGTATGGATTATACTTGCTCAAAATGACTAATATTCTCGGTATCTCGGCCTACTATCACGATAGCGCTGCGGCGCTCGTGCGCGACGGCGACATCATCGCGGCGGCGCAGGAGGAGCGCTTCTCGCGCAAAAAGCACGACTCGCGGTTTCCCGGCGCCGCAATCGCCTACTGCCTGAGGGAGAGCGAACTTGATCTTGCGGAAATCGATTTCATCGTGTTTTACGATAAACCGCTGATCAAGTTTGAGCGGTTGCTCGAAACTTATCTGGCCTATGCCCCCAAGGGATTTCGTTCCTTCCTTGCCGCGATGCCGGTGTGGCTCAAGGAGAAGCTCTTTCTCAAGACAACACTGAAGAAGGAGCTTGCACGTATTGCGAACGTCAAAGCTACAGCGCTGCCACCTCTTTTGTTTGCGGCGCATCATCAATCGCATGCGGCGTCGGCATTTTACCCGAGCCCTTTTGAGAAGGCCGCCGTGCTTTGTATGGATGGCGTCGGCGAATGGGCCACCACGTCTGTGTGGCTGGGCAAAGGGAACCGGTTGACCCCATTGTGGGAGATCGATTTTCCACACTCCTTGGGATTGTTGTACTCCGCCTTTACCTATTATACGGGCTTTAAGGTGAATTCCGGTGAATACAAACTGATGGGTCTTGCCCCTTACGGCGAGCCCAAGTATGTGGATGTGATTCTGGAACACTTGCTGGACCTCAAGCAGGACGGGACCTTCCGGTTGAATATGGATTATTTCAACTATGCCGCCGGTCTTACGATGACCAACGGAAAATTCGACCGCCTGTTTGGCGGACCACCCCGCAAACCTGAATCGCCCCTTGCCCAGCGCGAGATGGATATCGCCAGGTCGATCCAGGCCGTTACCGAAGAAGTGATATTGCGCCTGGGCAAGACCATCCGTCAGGAGTCGGGTTGCGAATATTTATGCCTGGCGGGCGGTGTGGCGCTCAATTGTGTCGCCAACGGCCGTTTGCTCCGCGAGGGACCCTTCCGCGATATCTGGATCCAACCGGCGGCGGGCGATGCCGGTGGCGCGATCGGTGCGGCCTTGGCGGTTTGGCATGAATACCTCGATAAACCACGACAAGTCTGCAACACGGATCGTATGCGCGGCTCCTATCTCGGTCCACAGTTTTCCGAGACGGACATTAAGCATTATCTTGACTCGATGGGGGCGAGTTACCGCCGGGTGAGCGACATGGAACTTTTTCCGGAAGTCGCCCGGCTCCTGGCGCAGGAAAAAGTCATTGGCTGGTTTCAGGGCCGCATGGAATTCGGTCCCCGCGCCCTGGGAGGGCGCTCGATCCTGGGAGATCCGCGCAGCCCCCGGATGCAATCGGTGATGAATCTGAAGATCAAATACCGCGAGTCATTTCGCCCGTTTGCGCCGGCAGTGCCGGTTGAGCGGGTATCGGCGTATTTTGATCTCGACCGCCCCAGCCCTTACATGTTGATAGTCGCCCCCCTTAAGGAGGAGCACAAAATATCCACGACGGCGGAGCAGGAACGGCTTTTCGGGATCGAGAAGCTCAACATCCCACGTTCTGCTCTGCCTGCCGTCACGCACGTGGATTATTCGGCGCGGGTTCAAACGATAAACCGTGACACCAACCCGCGGTTCCACGCCCTGTTGTGCGAATTTGAGCGCCAGACAAAATGTCCCGTGCTCATCAATACTTCGTTTAATGTCCGTGGCGAACCCATCGTGTGCAGCCCGGAGGACGCCTATCGCTGTTTCATGCGCACCGAGATGGATTACCTGGCGCTGGGGAACTTCCTGCTCGCCAAAACCGACCAGCCGCCGCGTGAAAAGGACTGGTCGTGGCAAAATGAATATGAACTAGACTAAGGCAATGAGCCAACCGCTATTTTCCTCCGAGCCGACCCCCAAGGAACTCAGGCAATTTGGTTTAATTTTCGGGCTGATTTTGACAGGGGTATTTGCCCTGCTCGTGCCCTGGCTGAAAGGCACGGCATGGCCGGTCTGGCCGTGGATTCCAGCTTGTCTTTTCTGGTTTGCCGCGACCTTCGCTCCGAGCGCGCTTCAGCCCGTTTACCGCGCGTGGATGAAACTGGCGATGATTATCAACGCCGTGGTGACCAGGGTGGTGTTAGGCATTGTTTATTACCTGGTAGTGTCTCCGATGGGATTGGCGATGAAGCTCATGGGGAAAGATCCCATGGCGCGTCAATGGACGGCAGCTCTGCGAAGCTATCGGAGACCCTCGCAACCTTCGACCGCCAATGACATGGAGAGGCCGTTCTAATGTTCGAGCTTGTGCAAGATCTATGGGCGTACATGAAAGTACGCAAGAAATTCTGGCTCCTGCCTATCATCGTTACGTTGCTGTTGCTGGGCATGTTGATCGTCCTTTCGCAAGGATCAGTGGTGGCTCCATTTATCTACACCTTGTTTTGATAGTGGTGAAATAATGAAAAAGGAGTGGGTATTGTCAATTGGCGTGGTGGTCATCACGCTGACGGTTGCCATCGGCTTGATTCGCTGGTTTGCGCCCCAACTTCTGGGTAT
>NZ_JANLGY010000030.1 GCF_024653915.1 Sulfuricaulis sp.
CAAACAGGGATCACTGATCCTGTTGCTGGAAACGGCGCAAGCCCCTGAGGCACCCGCGGCGCCGGCGAAACCTGCGCCGAAGGTCGAGCCGGCAGCGGCCGCCGCGCCCAAGGTCGAGGCACCCGGCGTCGAGCCGGCACCGACCCGGCGTTCAAAACCCATTCCGGGTGCGGCGACTTATACCGGCAAAATCGATGGCGAATGCGAAGTCCTGGTGCTCGGTGCCGGCCCCGGCGGCTACTCGGCGGCCTTTCGCGCCGCCGATCTCGGCAAGAAGACGGTGCTCGTCGAGCGCTACGCCACGCTCGGCGGGGTGTGCCTCAATGTCGGCTGTATTCCCTCCAAGGCACTGCTGCATGTCGCGGCCGTGACCGAGGAGGCGCAAAAACTTGCCGAGCATGGTGTCAGTTTCGGCGCGCCGAAATTCGATCTTGCCAAGCTGCGCGCATGGAAAGATAAAGTGGTCGGCAAGCTGGTCGGCGGTATCGGCATGATGGCCAAGGGCCGCAAGGTCGAGGTGATACGCGGCGTCGGGCGCTTCATCGATCCGCATCATATGGAGATCGCGCTGACGGCGGGCGACGGCAAGGCGCCGACCGGCGTGAAAAAAATCATCCGGTTTGCCAATGCCATCATCGCCGCCGGCTCCCAAGCCGTGAAGCTTCCGTTCATTCCCGAAGACCCGCGCATCGTCGATTCCACCGGCGCGCTCGGTCTCCGGGGAGCGCCGAAGAAGATGCTCGTCATCGGCGGTGGCATCATCGGGCTCGAAATGGCGACCGTGTATTCGATGCTGGGTTGCCGCCTCGACGTGGTCGAAATGCTGGACGGGCTTATGCTCGGGCCTGACCGCGATCTCGTGCGCGTGTGGGAGAAGATGAACAGCCAGCGCTTCGATCGCATCATGCTGAAAACGAAAACAACCAAGGTCGAGGCATTGACCACCGGCATCAAGGTTACATTCGAAGGCGAACAGGCGCCCGACAAGCCGCAGGTCTATGACTTTGTTTTGGTCGCGGCCGGCCGCACGCCAAATGGCAAGAATATTTCCGCCGGGAATGCCGGTATCGCCGTCAGCGATCGCGGTTTCATCGAAGTCGACAAGCAAATGCGCACCAACGTGCCGCACATCTATGCGATAGGCGATATCGTCGGCCAGCCGATGTTGGCGCACAAGGCGGTGCATGAGGGCCATGTGGCGGCGGAGGCGGCCGCCGGGCAGAAGTCCTTCTTCGATGCCACGGTCATCCCGTCAGTCGCCTATACCGATCCCGAAATCGCCTGGGTGGGCGTGACGGAGGACGAGGCCAGGAAGCAGGGTCGAGCGATCGGCAAGGCCAAGTTCCCTTGGGTCGCTTCCGGTCGCGCCATTGCCAACGGCCGCGACGAAGGCTTCACCAAGATCATCGTGGATGAAGAGACCCATCGCGTCATCGGCGGTGGCATTGTGGGCACCCATGCCGGCGACCTGATCAGCGAGCTGGCGCTTGCCATCGAAATGGGCTGTGACCCGGAAGATATCGGCAAGACCATCCACCCGCATCCCACGCTCGGCGAGTCGGTCGGCATGGTCGCCGAGGTGTACGAGGGGGTTTGTACCGATCTGATGCCAGCGCGGAAGAAATAGTTTTAAACCGCCAAGACGCCAAGGACGCCAAGATTAAAGGTCACTATAATTCAATCCTCTTGGCGCTCTTGGCGTCTTGGCGGTTCAAAGACTTCATTGAGGTTTTATGAAGAAAATAAAGAAAGTCGTTCTGGCCTACTCCGGCGGCCTTGACACCTCCGTCATTCTCACCTGGCTGCGGGACAACCATGACTGTGAGGTGGTGACCTTCACCGCGGATATCGGGCAGGGCGAGGAGCTGGAGCCGGCACGCGCCAAGGCCAAGAAGATGGGCGTGAAGGAAATCTTCATTGACGATCTGAAAGAAGAATTCGTTCGTGATTTTGTGTTCCCCATGTTTCGCGCCAACACACTTTACGAAGGCGAATACCTGCTTGGAACTTCCATTGCGCGTCCGCTGATCGCCAAACGCCAGATCGAAATCGCTAACAAGGTCGGCGCCGATGCCGTGGCGCACGGCGCGACCGGCAAGGGCAACGACCAGGTGCGTTTCGAACTCGGTTATTACGCGCTGCGTCCCGATATCCATATCATCGCTCCGTGGCGCGAGTGGGACTTGACCTCGCGCGAGAAACTCATGGCCTATGCCGAAAAGCACGGCATTCCGGTGGAGATGAAGCGCGGCAAGAAATCGCCGTATTCGATGGACGCCAATCTGCTGCACATCTCCTACGAAGGCGGGATTCTCGAGGACCCGTGGAAAGAGCCGGAAGAATCCATGTGGCGCTGGTCGGTGTCACCTGAAAAAGCGCCGAACAAACCGACCAATATCGAGCTGACCTATAAGAAGGGCGATATCGTCGCGATCAACGGCAAGGCCATGTCGTCCGCCACGGTGCTCGCCACACTGAATAAAATCGGTGGCGCCAATGGGGTCGGTCGAACCGACATCGTTGAGAACCGCTACGTCGGCATGAAATCGCGCGGTGCCTACGAGACGCCGGGCGGTACCATTATGCTCAAGGCGCATCGAGCCATCGAGTCCATCACGTTGGATCGCGAGGTCGCGCATCTGAAAGACGATTTGATGCCACGCTACGCCTCACTTATTTACAACGGCTACTGGTGGAGCCCCGAGCGCAAAATGCTTCAGACCATGATCGATGCCTCGCAAGAAACCGTGAACGGTGTGGTGCGACTCAAGCTGTACAAGGGTAATGTGGTTGTGGTCGGCCGGAAGTCCGATTCGGACAGCCTGTTCGACGCCACGATAGCGACCTTCGAGGAAGACCAGGGTGCTTATAACCAGAAAGACGCTGAGGGCTTCATCAAGCTGAATGCGCTGCGCATGCGCATCGCCGCGAAGAGGCGGAAGAAGAAATGAGTTTCAAGAATGTCGAAATCAGGAAGCAGGCCAATGTCTATCACGATGGCCGCGTCACCAGCCGTACTATCATCACGCCTGCCGGCGAGATGAAGACGCTGGGAGTGATGCTGCCGGGCACGTACCGGTTCAGCACCCAGGCACCGGAAAAGATCGACATTACCCAGGGGCATTGCCGGGTGAAACTTGCGGATCAACAGGTCTGGAGCGATTATCAGGCGGGACAAAGCTTTTCGGTGCCTGCCAATTCCCATTTTGAAATCGAAGTCATCGATCTGTTCGATTACGTCTGTCATTTCAGCTGAGCCGTTTCGCGGAGGTTACCCATGCGCGTCCTGCACACCATGATCCGGGTTGGCGATCTCGACCGGTCGATCCGGTTTTACACCGACGTGTTGGGCATGCAGCTGCTGCGCCGGAAGGATTATCCTGACGGCAAGTTCACGCTGGCCTTTGTCGGCTACGGGCCGGAAACCGAGCACGCCGTGGTCGAGCTGACTTACAACTGGGGTACGGAAAAATACGACCTCGGCAACGCCTTTGGCCACATCGCGCTGGAAGTGGACGATGTGTACAAGGCCTGCGCGGACATCAAACAGCGTGGCGGGAAAGTAACACGCGAGGCCGGTCCGATGAAGCATGGCAGTACCGTGATTGCCTTCGTTGAGGACCCCGATGGCTATAAGATTGAACTGATTCAAAAGGGAACGCAGGGCGCGAAATAAACATGCAATGGCTGGATAAAATTCCGCTCACCGCGCTGGTGATTGCCGCGCTCGCGCTGGGGCTGGCCCCTCTCACACCGGAGCCGCATCTGTGGGAAAAGCTCAAGATGCTGGCAGGCGGCACGCTCTCGCGGCCCATCGACATATTCGACCTGGTCATGCATGCCTCTGTGCCACTGTTGCTGGTTATCAGATTGATCCGCAAGTCGCGTTTCGGCAAGAAGAGCGGCCAATCCGCTTGAGCGGCATGGTGTTGTGAGCCTGCTGTCCGCCCCTCCCGCACTCACAATCGCTGTCGTCCTGCCGGTTCTGAACGAAGCCGCGCATCTGGAAGAGACGCTTTCGGCGCTGATCGAGGATCAGCATTTCGATGAAATCATCGTGGTGGATGGCGGCAGCACTGACGCCAGCGTGGAGGTCGTCTGCAAATTCATGTCATCCGTCGCACCCGACACGTGCCCCGTGCCAAACCTGATACAGAGTCCGCGCGGACGGGCACTACAGATGCACGCGGGCGCGCTGGCCGCTGACGCGGATATTCTGCTGTTCCTGCATGTGGATAGTGTGTTGCCTCCCGGAGCCGCCGATGATATTCGCGAAAGCATTAGTCGCGTTCAATTATGGGGCCGCTTTGACATACGTTTGTCCGGACGTCATTTCCTGTTTCGTATCATCGAACGCCTGATGAACTGGCGCTCGCGTCTCACCAGTATTGCCACCGGCGATCAAGGCATTTTTGTCAGGAGTGACGTCTATTGTGTGCTGGATGGATTCAAGCCCGTGCCGCTGATGGAAGACATCGAGCTTTCCGAGCGGCTCAAGTGGTTCGGCAAGCCGGTGTGCCTCCCCGGCCCGTTGGTGACGTCTTCGCGACGTTGGGAGCAGAACGGAATCGTTCGTACCATTCTTCTGATGTGGATCTTGCGCCTCCTGTACTGGCTGGGTGTTTCGCCCGCGCGGCTGGCACGCTGGTACTATCGCCAGCCATGAAACAGCCGACCCTGATCATTTTCGCCCGGCAGCCCGTACCGGGCGAAACCAAGACCCGTCTGCAGCCGGATTACAGTCCGGAAAAGTCGGCGGAGATTGCCGCCTTCATGATTCGTGCGACGGTGGAACTGGCTGTCTCCGCCTGGCCGGGTGACGTCATGCTGTATGCCTGGCCGGGAGTCGCGCATCCACTATTTCAGGATATTGCCAATGAATTCAAGATTGGTTTGGCGCCGCAAGTCGAGGGTGATCTCGGCGCCAAGATGCTGGATGCCCTGCGCGCCGTCATGAAACCTCGTGGAAGCGCTGCGATCATGGGTTGTGACGTGCCGCAATGCGGCTGGGATGTCCTGGATCAGGCCAATGACTGGTTGGCACGAGGCAAGAGCGTCCTCGGTCCGACCGAGGACGGCGGTTACTACTTTATTGGTTTGCAGGAAGCACGGCCGGAGCTGTTCGCAGACATTCCCTGGGGCAGCGGTCGGGTGCTGGAGATGACGCTGTCGCGTGCCGACAAGCTGGGGCTGGAGTTCGAGTTGCTGCCAAAACTGCGGGATATCGACACAGCCAATGATCTCTGGTTTATCGCGCAGAAGTACGAACCGTTAAGGCGTTTTCTGGAACGAGAGGCGCCGGGCTTCTGAACCCGGCGCCGGACATCTGGGAGCAGGCCGCTTACCTTGTGCCAGCCGGTTTCGCGGGTGCGGCTGGTTGAGGCGGGATATGCACACTCAAGCCGAGCAGCAGCCAATCCTGTATGCCGCCGCGGTAGTAGTAAATCTTGTTGACCGGGTAGCCGAGTTTTATCAGACTGCGGATGGCACGCGGGGACTGGTCGCACCACGGGCCATTGCAAAACAGCAATACTTCCTTGGCGTTCGAAAAATCCCAGTGAAATTTCCTGACGTGCTGGTTGAAGTCATCCATGGCCCTGTGCGAGGTATCCGTCCAGTTGATCGACTCGCCGGGACGCACGCCGAGCATCTTCAGGGCCTCAAGCAATTTGGGGTCTCTTTCCTCGGCAGCGAACACGGTGAAGGGGATATTGACGGAGCCCGGGATGGTGCCCTTGACGTACCATGAGTCGGCGCGTGCATCGATCAACAGCCCGGCTCCCTTTTCCACCTTGTTCTTGAGGAACTCCATCAGCTCCATTTCGCCGACCGTGGCGACACCGGGAGCCGCTTCCATGGGATGGATGCAGAATGGCGGGCACTTGCGCGAGGTTTTGGCGAAGCCGCCGGTGAGTTCGTTATTCTCGTCCTGGATACGGTCGATGGTGTACGTTTTCCCCTGTACCGTGAACTGGACGGTGGGGAGGAATTCCGTGATGTTGACATCGTGTTTCGCGGGCGCGGCGGCGGGACGTGCAGGCGCTGCATTACCCGTGGCCGCCGCGGCGGCATAGGCGTTGCCGCCGAATACCAGCAATAAGATACCGGAAATTGCACCAAGACGAATGTTTTCCATGAGTTGACCCTCGCTTGAACAGTATGGATTATTTTCCCCTCTTGGAGGAGTACGCGATAATTTTTGTTATCGCAGGAAGGAAGCGGATTGTTCCCCCGGTTTTGGCGTTCTGGTATTCGCCGAAGACGGCTTCCTTCTCCGGTGTGCTCAGCATGGAATATAGGGCGTAGCTGCCGGGGAAGTTGCTGCTCAATGAACGTTCGAACTCCTGGAAGGATGTCGATGCCGGAATGACGGAGGCCGGAGCCGGGGCGGGAGTAGCTGCCGTATTCTCCGATTTTTTCTGGACCGTCTTGGTTTTGGCCCGGTGGCTTCCCTTTTTCTTCGAGCTCTCCGTGGCTGGGGCCGGCGCCGCGCCGCGCATGAGGATTTCCTGTTCCTTCTTTGCCTGTCCAAGGGGCTCAAGGCGCTGACCCTCGGCGTCGATTGCCTTGAGGTAATCGTCTGAGGCAGCCTCGGCGCGATGGTGGCTGATAAGAGTGAACGTCAAGAACAAAAGGAACAGGGCGAGCAACTGGAAAAACACAGTGAACTCATCGTGCTTAGGACGGCCATGACATACGGTGCGCAAGGTGACGACAAGCGTATTTCTTCCCATCATGGTAATTCCCCCTTGTGCCTGCCGGCGCCGGCAATCTCCGATTCTCGATCGCCGATGTGAGACAGGATGTATCCCTTTGTTTGGAGTATAGACATCAATGTTACCGCCGATGGTGTGTAATTGACCTAGATCAGCAGGCATCGTCGCTATCCGTTGCATTCCGGCTCAATATCGGGGGCAGGGCGCTTCGGGGCATCGCCGGTGGGGAGCGGTTTTTCCGCCGGAGGGGCGGGTTTTCCAGCTTTGTTGTCCGACGTGCCTGCAACGGCAGGCGCAAGTGACTTATCCTGCGCCGATTTTTCCGGTGCGGACCATGTCGGCGCCGTGACAGCGGCGGACGGAAGCAGTGACAGGAACAATTTGGCGGCTTTCATCGCGTTTCTCCGAGGCGAACATTATCGCGCCCGGAAGTCTCGCAAGAACCATACCGTTTTCGCGGAGGGTCAGGTAGCCAGCGCACCGCCGCAACTGCTACCGGCACCGGCGGTACAGCCGAAGCAGTGGGAATCCACGGCGATCGTATCACCGGTCAGCGCCTTGGCGGCGATGTCCCAGAGATAGCGATGCGGCCTGTCGCCCAGCGGCAGATCGAGCATCTGGTTGAAATCGCAGTCGTACACCCGGCCGAGCCAGTCCACGCTGATCAGGTGACGGCACATCAACCCCGTGACAGTGGCAGGATTGAAGTTGTCCTCCAGCAGCTGCATGTAGCTTTCGTACTGGCCGGTACGTTCAAGAAAGTGCCCGAAGCGGTTGATCGGCAGATTGGTGATGGTCATGAGGCGTGAGAAGATAATACCGAAGTCTTCCTTCAGTCGCTGTTTGTAATCGGCTTCAAGTTTTTCCTGTGCGCCCGGCAGGAATGCTCCACCCGGGTTGTAAACCAGGTCCAATATCAGCGTCTCGTCGCGTCCGTATCCCACGGCATTCAACCGTTTCAAGGCCTCGATACTTTTGTCAAACACACCGTCGCCACGCTGAGCGTCTACGTTTTTCTGCGTGTAGCAGGGCAGGGAACAGACCAGCCGGGTTTTACGCTGCGCATACCAGGAGGCCAGATCCTCCTGACCAGGCTCGAGCAGCACCGTCAGATTACAGCGCGAAGTAATTTGCAATCCGAGAGTCATAAAGCTGTCGACCAACTTACGAAAATAGGGATTGATTTCGGGAGCACCGCCGGTGATATCCACGGTAGTAACACCGGAATTTTTCGCCCAATCGAGGATTTTCTGCATGGTGTCCCAGCCCATGATCTCAGTGCGCTTGGGACCGGCGTCGACGTGGCAGTGATTACAGGCCTGATTGCACAGGCGACCGACATTGACTTGCAGTTCACGCAAACGGTCACGGCGCAGAGGGCTCAGGCCATGCTGGCCTAAGCTGCCCGGAAAGGATGGCCCCGAAACAGTTTTAATTTTTATCGCGGATAGTGACATGTTGCAAAATTGATTTGATTACGTCGTCATCCACTTGCGACGGATGAAGTGGTCAATTGAAATCTTGCCCGGCCCGTGCAGCAATGTCACCGATAACAGGATGCCCCAATAAATGTGATCCTTGAGCCCGATTTCGTTAAGACTGGGGTAAGAAATGACCGCAATGATATTGAAGATGAACAATGACGCCGCACTGAAGCGGGTAGCCAGACCCACAGCCAGCAGAACCGGAAAGACAAGTTCCGCGCCCGTACCCAGTATCGCCGCCGCTTGTGGTGACAGCAGGGGAACCTTGTATTCATAGGTGAAGAGATCCACCGTGGTTTCCCAGTCGTGCAGAGAGGCAACGCCGGACTTCCAGAAAACGTTGGCTACCCAGAGGCGCACGAATAAATCGACCAGTGAACTGGCGGAATCGAATCCCCGTATAACCGGCCCTGCCAGGCGTATGATGTTTTGGTTAAGTGCCATGTGGTTCTCCTGAGGCGTGTTTATTGTTCTGATGACCGAATCTATTCGGGCAAGAATCCGGAAATGAGACACCGTGGCTAATTAAAAGTTTCAAGCTGCTTGTCTCGGGAAAACACCGATCGAATCAAGGTTCGGCGGTCAGGCGGTTCAGGCACTCGAAATATACCGTGTCACTGGGGGCGACTCCTTGACGGTTTGCCTGCCAGAGCATCTCGCCCAGGCATTCCATCATGTGGTGCTGGGCAGTGTGATCGTCCGGGTGCCGGCCCAGAAGTTTTTGATAATAGCCGCGTATGCCCGGCGGCTGGTCGATCGATAATTGTTCCTCGATGGCGATATGCATGCCGAGATGCAGGAACGGATTGGTATCGCCCGTTTCCGGAAAATAATCGCGCTCACGCGTGGCCTCGGATTGTTCCAGAACAGGCTGATATTCGGGATGTCGCAGCAGTACCTGCACAATCAGTTTATCTACACCCTCGAGCAGACGGCCTTCACGGTGCGCACGCCAGGCGCGGAAAAAAACCTCACGCGTCTCCTCGCGATCTTGTCCGGTGTACATGATCAGACCGCTTTGGCGCTGAACAGCCCAAGAATCGCAGAATACTGGAACAGATGATTCGCCCCATCGAGGGGGCCGAGTTCACCGTTGCCGTATATGCCGATGATCGGCAGACCCGGGAACTGCGATCGCAAATTGTCCAGATCGCGGTCACGGTTGCCGAAAAAATTCGGCCCGCGCCCCATGCAGGGGAAGAGCAGGGCAAAATCCGGATCATCCCCGAGTTCCTGCGCGCTGCGGACAATGCAATTGCGCATGTCGCGCTCGGCGACCAGGGCATCGCGCATGGCCCAGAAGATGCGCTCGCCACGCGCGGGGCGTTCCGAAAGCGTGATGGATTGATCGCCTGGATTGGCGGCGACAATATGATTGAGGCGGTAGCGCCCTTCGCGGATCGCCGTTTCCGGATCGCCGATGGTCACGCCACCCATGATCAGGTGCAGCGGCACGCGTTCCATATCACGCACGGAGGGCGGCAGCGATTGCACCAGTACGCTCAGCGCCGGGTAATTGCCCAGCCGCTTGATATCGTATCCCTGCACCTCCGCCACTTCGATGGGTGAGGTCAGTGCGCGTACTCCCTGCGAGGCACTGAGTACGCCATTGACGCCGGTGAGAATGGCATCGACTTGTTCGGACTCCGCCACGCGTGCACCACTCCAGACCTTGAACGGGCCGTGACCGTTAATATCACCTGATACCACGCCGAAGCGGCGCGCCGGTACGTCGAGCCAGCCCGCCGTGAGTCCCGCGGGCGTGCACAGACTCAGCACAATATCCTCATCGCTGCGAATGGTCAGGGGAGAAATCGCCAGTTGTATATCGCCACCCAGGACCATGGCGGCCGCGCCCGGGCTGTCCAGCACCCATTCTTCTTCCGTCAGAATGCCGGCACCGGTGCATCCGACCACTTGCAGGCAACCGCCCGCCCGCGCCGCCGCGCGTAACGCCGGTTCAGGGTTGGCGGCGTATTCCGGGGTGAGAAACAGCAGGATGGCGTTGGCGCGCTCGCAGCCGGCCTTGGCGAGTGCGCGCCTGACTGCATTTTCGGCATGCTCGGGGGCGGCACGGTGGCCGTGACTCAATCCGGTGGCGGCGTGTTTTGACGTCATGCCCTCGGAACCCCTGAAATATGAGTTTTCACCGCAGAGGACGCAAAGATCGCAGAGAATTTCCAGTTAATTTTCATGATTTTTTCTCTGCGTCCTCTGCGGTAGAAATTAATAAACTTACTTTATTACTTTAGCCCTGTACTCGCACAAATCATAGATGATGCAGTCCCGGCAGCGTGGCTTGCGTGCGGTGCAGGTGTAACGGCCATGCAGGATCAGCCAATGATGGGCATCGCGGCGGAATTCCTCCGGAACCAGCTTCAGCAGCTTCATTTCCACGGCCAGCACATTTTTCCCAGGCGCAATCCCGGTGCGATTGGCCACACGGAAGATATGCGTATCCACGGCGATGGTCGGTTGGCCGAAGGCGGTATTGAGTATCACGTTGGCGGTTTTGCGGCCGACACCCGGCAAGGCCTGCAAGGCTTCGCGCGTATCAGGCACCTTGCCACCGTGTTTCTCGACAAGAAGACGACAGGTTTTGAGAATATTCGCGGCCTTGGTGTTATACAGTCCGATGGTTTTGATGTATCGCTTGAGGCCGCGCAAACCCAGATCAATGATCTGATGCGGCGTGCATGCGACCTTGAAGAGTTCTGCGGTGGCCTTGTTGACGCTTTTGTCCGTGGCCTGTGCCGAGAGAATGACGGACACGAGCAGCTCGAACGGAGTGCGGTAGCGAAGTTCCGTGGTTGGACGCGGGTTCGCTTTTTTGAGGCGTTCGAATATTTCTTTGCGTTTGTCCGGGTTCATGGTGATGAATAGACAGGATTAACAGGATTTCTCAAGATTAACAGGATTAAGACTTTCAAATTTCAAAAACTCTGCAAACGTTGTTAACCCTGTCTAATTTTTCTTTTCAGTTTGGCACGTTCGACAGCAGCACGGATTTCGGCACGTATCTTTTCCCGATTATTAGGAAGGGGTGTCATTGATCCAGCAGTTTGCACGGCCTTTCTTCGGCGCGCGTATTTATTTCGCGCCAGACGACCCAGGCGCTTTTCAGTCCGCATCCGCCAGCGTACGGTTTCTGCGTGCGGATATTCTGGCCAGATCACATCGTTTGGCGCCCCCTCACCCTCATTCCCTCTCCCGCGGAGGGGAGAGGGAGGCGAGCCGGATGCGCTTCGCGCATGCTCTGTAAGATCGGGCAGCATGGCGATACAGTCCACCGGGCAGGGCGGCAGACACAGCTCGCAGCCGGTGCATTCATTGGCGATGATCGTGTGCATAAATTTGCGTGCGCCCAGAATCGCATCCACCGGACAGGCATCGATGCACCGACGGCATCCGATGCACAGGGTTTCGTCTATGACGGCGCGCGCGCGCGGTTTGTGCGAGCCGAAACGCGGGTCGAGCGGCTGTGGCGCGGCATGCAGCAGCGCGCTCAGCGCCCGGATGGTGACATCGCCGCCCGGGGGGCACTGATTGAGGCCGGCGGAACCGGCGGCCAGCGTCTCGGCATAGGCGCGGCAGTGCGGGTAGCCGCACAGGGTGCACTGCGTCTGCGGCAGACACGCGTCGATGCGTTCGATGGGCGCCAGCGGCGCGTTGGCGGATGTCGGCATGGCGTCACAGTATCGCCGCGTTCGGCGCGGCCGGCAATGATGCGCCCGGACGCTCTCCACGGTGCCGTCGCGGTCCTGATTTTCCGATTGCCCGGGACTGTCGGCCCGACGTACCATGAGGCGGTCCGTGATCGGGCCATGCGGCGCCTGTGCACCAGGAAGCATGTCCGGCATCTGTCAGAGGAGAATAAATAATGAATATCGAGAAGGTGATTTTCAGTTTCTTCATTGTGTTGGCCCTGACCCTCAACTTCGGGTTCTTCCTCGGAGAATTCGACAACCCGGAACATCACAATGTTTACGAGCTGTTTGCCGTCGTCATCGTGAATCTGATCGCCACGGTGCTCAAATTCGGCGAACGCACGCAAATGGGCGCGGTGCTGCTGGCCACGAGCCTTGTCGCCAGCCTGCAATTGATTGCGGCAGTACTTGTGTGGACTTTTGTCGTTCACGTCGACAACAGCGGCCTTACGCCCACGGCAATCGGGACGATCGTCTCGCTTTCCGGCGGCGCGCTGGTGGCCAACATTATTTCGGTCGTGCTGCTGGTCATCGACATTTCGGTACAGCGGCGCTAGGAAAACCGGCGAGTCCGGGATGAAAAACACCGCTCTGTTTATCATCCTGCGGCGCATGCGCGTGCCGCTGCTGGCGCTGATCGCCAGCTACGCCGTGTCCATGCTGGGCCTGGTGCTGATCCCCGGTATCGAGGTGGACGGGCGCCCCCAGTACCTGAGCTTCTTCCATGCCTTCTACATCATGACTTACACCGCCACCACCACCGGTTTCGGCGAGTTACCGGTGCCATTTTCCGACGCGCAACGCCTGTGGGTCACGATTTCACTTTATATTTCCGTGGTGGCGTGGCTGTATGCGATCGGCGCCCTGATCATGATGTTGCGCGATCAGGCCTTGCGGCAATTGATCGATCTAAACCGTTTTGCCGCGCAGGTGAAAAGATTGAACGAGCCGTTTTACATCGTCTGTGGTTACGGCGATACCGGCAGCGTGGTGGGGCGTTCGATGATTGACTGCAATATGGGGGCAGTGGCCATCGACAAGAACCAGGATCGCCTGAATGAATTGATGCTCGAAAATCTTCCGGTGCATGTTCCTCACCTGTGCGGGGATGCCAGCCTGCCGAGCAACCTGATATCGGCGGGCCTTAACCATCCCCAGTGCCGCGGCGTGCTGGCGCTGTGCGAGGATGATCTGGTCAACCTGAGAATTGCCATCACTTGCCGGCTGCTCAGTCCCGGCCTCTCGGTGATCTGCCGCGCCCAGTCGCACGATACCGAGGCCAACATGCATTCTTTCGGCACGGATGCCGTCATTAATCCCTTCGACACCTTCGCCGATCGACTAGCGCTGGCCTTGCACTCCCCGGACATGCACTTGATTTACGAATGGTTGACGGGAATACCGGATGCGCCGCTGCCAGAACGGCTGCATCCGCCGCACGGAACCTGGGTGGTCTGCGGGTACGGCCGTTTCGGCAAGGCGGTGCAGCGTTACCTCGAGTTCGAAGGCGTGCCGATGGTGATCGTGGAAAGCGATCCTGAAAAAACCGAAGCACCTAAAAACGTCATTATTGGTCGCGGTACCGAGGCCGTGACACTGCGCGCGGCGAATATCGAAAAGGCTGTCGGTATCGTCGCGGGAACCGATGACGATGCCAACAATCTTTCAATTATCGTGACGGCGCGTGAACTCAATTCGAAACTTTTTCTGGTGGCGCGCCAGAACGACAATGAAAATGATGCCGTGTTTCAGGCGGCGCGCCTCGACCTGGTCATGCAGCGTGCCCGTGCGATCTCGCGCCGGATTCTGGCGATCATTACGGCACCCTTGCTGACGGATTTTTTACGCCTGATGAGGCATCAGAAGACGGAATGGGCGCAGGGGTTGATCGAATACATGCGCCCCCTGCTCGGCGGTGTGACGCCGGTTCTGTGGACTGTGGCAATCACGGAAGAAGAGACGCCGGCCGTGGAGAAGTCCCTTCAGACCGGGGTGAATCTGAGCATGTCCCTGTTGCTCCTGGATCCCCATGACCGGGATCAACGGTTGCAAGCCATGGCCTTGATGATGAAGCGTGGAAAGGAAGAGCATCTGCTTCCGGAGGACGATATGGAATTGAAGCCGGGTGACAAAATACTCTTCTGCGGCTGCAAGGGCATGGCGGCACTCCAGCACCGGACTTTGTTCAGCCCCAACGTCGTACATTATCTCGTTTCCGGCGAGACGATTCCCGACGGAACGATCTGGCGCTGGTTCGCTCATCGGGGCGGCTGAACGTTGACCCGCAGCGATTTTGTCGCGCGCGGCGGTCTGTGGGTGTTGGCTCAGATACCGTTGCTGTTGCTGGTTTTCATCGTGCCGGTATGGTCCGGAAGCGGTGAGCATGTTCCCAGGCACCCCTTGTCGGTCGTTGGCGCTGCGCTGACTGCCATGGCGGTCTTGTTGACAGTCTGGGGGCTGAAGAGCCTGGGCGATGCACTCACGCCATTCCCGAAACCGCTGTCCGGCGTGCGTCTGCGCCGGCAGGGCGTCTACCGGTGGATGCGTCATCCCATCTATTCCGGTGTCATGCTGGCGAGCCTGGGTTGGGCGCTGTGGTGGTTAAGTCTGGCCGGAGTCTTTTCCGCGCTCATACTGGCGCTGTTCTTCGATCGCAAAGCGGCGCACGAGGAAACCGGATTATGCGCGCAATACAAGGACTATCCGGACTATGCGCGAGAAGTGAAAAAATTCATCCCCGGCGTGTACTAAGCCCGGGCGTGAATTACTTCACCCGCATACCCGGCTTGGCACCCGTGTCGGGGGAAAGTATCCATAAATCCTTTTTGCCGGGGCCGGCGGCCAGCACCATGCCCTCGGACAGACCGAACTTCATCTTGCGCGGCGCCAGATTGGCCACCACCACCGTGAGCCGTCCTTCGAGGTCTTCCGGTTTGTAGGCTTCCTTGATGCCGGCGAACACGGTGAGGGTAATGCCGTCGAGATCGACTGTCAGTTCCAGCAGCTTGTCGGCGCCTTCCACGTGACTGGCCTTCACGATGCGCGCGATACGCAAATCCACCTTGGCGAAATCGTCGTAACTGATCTCGGGCAGGATCGGGTGCCGCGCGAGGTCGCTGGTGTCAGTGATGGTGTCTGAGATTTTTTCGGCCATGGTCTTCATGTCCTTCTGGGATTCATCGAGCAGCGCGGGAATGCTCTTCGGGTCCACGCGCGTGGCCAGATGCTGGTACGGGTTGATGGTGTGATCGGTGAGCAGCGATTTGGCATCCGCCCATTTGAGAGACGGCATATTAAGGAATGCCGCAACGTCGTCCGCCATGACTGGCAGGATGGGTTTGAGATAAATCGTCAATAAACGAAACAGATTCAGGCTGGTCGTGCAGACTTGCTGGAGTTGCTCGTTCTGCTTCGTGTCTTTGGCTAAAAGCCAGGGTTTGCGGTCATCCACGAAGGCATTGGCCTTGTCCGCGAGCCCCATGATGAGGCGTATCGCCTCGGCGTAATCGCGGTCTTCATAGCAGGCTGCAATCGTTTCCGACGCATTTTGGGTTTCAAGCAGTAATTCCTTGTTGACCGCTTCTTTGCTCAGCTTCCCATTGAAACGTTCGGTAATGAAGCCAGCGGCCCGTGAGGCAATGTTGACGTACTTGCCGATGAGATTGCTGTTGATGCGCGCCGTGAAGTCGTCGAAATTGAGGTCGATGTCCTCCACCCGACCGTTCAGCTTGGCCGCGAAGTAATAGCGCAAATAGCGCGGGTGCAGGTGATTGAGATATGAGCGTGCGGTGACAAATGTCCCGCGCGACTTGGACATCTTGGTGCCGTTGACCGTGAGGAAGCCATGCGCAAAAACAGACGTCGGCGTGCGGAAACTCGCGCCGTGCAGCATGGCCGGCCAGAATAGCGTGTGGAAATAAAGGATGTCCTTGCCGATGAAGTGATAGAGTTCGGCGCTGCTGTCCTTGCCCCAGAAGTCATCGAACTTAAGGCCCTTTTTTGCACACAGATTCTTGAAGCTCGCCATATAGCCGACCGGCGCGTCGAGCCAGACGTAGAAATATTTCCCCGGGGCATTCGGAATCTCGAAGCCGAAATAAGGCGCATCGCGCGAAATGTCCCAATCCTTCAGCCCCGCGTCGAACCATTCAGAGAGCTTGTTCGCCACTTCCGGCTGGACATGACGCGCTTTTGTGATGTCCGGGTGCAGCCATTCGCGTAGCCAGCTTTCGAAATCACCTAGTTTGAAGAAATAATGCTCCGAGTCCTTCTCCACCGGCGGCACGCCGGAGAGGGCCGAAACCGGATTTTTCAGATCAGTCGGTGAATAAGTCGCGCCGCAATTCTCGCAGGAGTCGCCATACTGATCGGGCGTGTTGCAACGCGGACAGGTGCCCTTGATGAAGCGGTCGGGTAGGAACATGTTCTTGACCGGGTCGTAGGCCTGCTTGATGGTGCGCTTGCTGATATGTCCGGCCTTGGACAAGCGCTGGTAGATTTCCGTGACGAGTTCACGGTTCTCGTCCGAGTGCGTGGAATAGTAGTTATCGAAGCCGATGCCGAAGTCGGCGAAGTCGCGCTGATGTTCCTCGCTCATGCGTGCGATGAGCTGTTCTGGCGCGATGCCCTCCTGTTGGGCGCGCAGCATCACCGGCGTGCCGTGGGTGTCGTCGGCGCAGACGTAGTAGCACTCGTGTCCGCGCATTTTCTGGAAGCGCACCCAGATATCGGTCTGGATGTATTCCACGAGATGCCCGATGTGAAGCGGGCCGTTGGCGTAGGGCAAGGCGCTGGTGACGAGGATTTTGCGTTTCTTGTCTGGCATAAAATCGCCGCCACGATAACACGGCAGGCGTTTGGTCGTTTTGACCCCGGTATCATAAGGGAATTCACACGTTTGCGCCGCTCCCGGCCATGACTTTTTTCGGTCCGCGGTGTAGCATGTGCGCCCCCTGACAGACCCAATCCGGAGTGAGCTTCATGGCGGACGTATCGCAGCAGCAAGTTGAAACCGCGCTTAAAGAGGTGATCGATCCCTACCTCGAGCAGGACCTGGTGGCAGCCAAGGCGGTAAAGAAAATTACCGTCGACGGCGGCAAAGTCACCGTGGATGTCGAATTGGGTTATCCGGCCAAGGGCCACTTTGCCGATCTTGGCTCCAAGCTTAAGGAAAAAGTGGCAGCCATCGCGGGCGTCAAGGATGTCACGATCAACTTTTCATCCAAGATCGCCTCGCACGGCGTGCAGAAGGGCGTGAAGCCCATCGCAGGCGTGAAGAATATTATCGCCGTGGCCTCCGGCAAGGGCGGCGTGGGCAAGTCCACCGTGGCGGTGAATCTGGCCCTGGCGTTGTCCGCGGAAGGCGCCAGCGTCGGTATCCTGGACGCCGATATTTATGGCCCCAGCCAGCCGACCATGCTTGGCGCGAAAATGAAGCCCGAATCCAAGGACGGCAAGTCGCTCGAACCCATCATGAGCTATCACCTGCAGTCCATGTCCATCGGTTATCTCGTGGACGAAGAGACGCCGATGATCTGGCGCGGTCCGATGGTGACGCAGGCGCTGGAACAGCTGCTGCGCGACACCAACTGGAAGGACCTCGACTATATGATCGTTGATCTGCCGCCGGGTACGGGCGACATTCAGCTGACGCTGGCGCAGAAAGTGCCGGTCTCCGGCGCGGTCATCGTCACCACGCCGCAGGACATCGCGCTGCTGGATGCGCGCAAGGGCCTCAAGATGTTCGAGAAGGTGGACATCCCCGTGCTCGGCGTGATCGAGAACATGAGCACGCACATTTGCAGCAAATGTGGGCACGAGGAGCATATTTTCGGCCAGGGTGGCGGCCAGAGAATGTCCGATCAGAATGACGTGGATTTTCTGGGCGCGCTGCCGCTCGACATGCGCATCCGCGTGGAGACCGACTCCGGCAAGCCCACGGTGGTGGCCGATCCCGACTGCCGCATCTCGCAGATTTACCGTGACATTGCCCGGCGCGTGGCCGCCAAGCTGTCGCTGCGCAAGAAGGACTTCTCGGCCAAGTTCCCGAACATCGTCATCCAGAATACTTAAAATAAGAATTTTCGACGCAGAGGCGCAAAGACGCAAAGAAAACGAAGGTCAAGACGTCGGGCGGGTTTTTTCTTGCCATCCCCTTTGCGTCTTCGCGTCTTTGCGTCACAATTTCATATCATGGGAATAAAATCAGACAAATGGATTCGTCGCATGGCGGCGAGCCACGGCATGATTGAGCCGTTTGAGCCGAACCAGATCAAACGTAATGGCAGCGGCCCCATCGTTTCCTATGGCACCTCAAGCTACGGTTACGACGTCCGCTGTTCGGACGAATTCAAGATTTTTACCAACATCAACTCCACCATTGTTGACCCCAAGAATTTTGACCCGAGCAGCTTCGTGGACTTCAAGGGCGCGGTCTGCATCATCCCGCCGAATTCTTTCGCGCTGGCGCGCACCGTGGAATTCTTCCGCATTCCGCGCAGTGTGCTGACCATCTGCCTCGGCAAGTCCACCTATGCCCGCTGCGGCATTATCGTGAATGTCACGCCGCTGGAGCCGGAATGGGAAGGGCATGTCACCCTGGAGTTCTCCAACACCACGCCGCTGCCTGCGAAGATCTACGCCAACGAAGGCGTGGCGCAGGTGCTGTTCATCGATGGCGATGAGGTTTGCGAGACGTCTTATAAGGATCGCGGCGGGAAGTACCAGGGCCAGCAGGGCGTTACGCTTCCGAAGATTTGACGCCGTATCACGTGTAAAGCGCGTATCACGCGCCGTTGCTCAAACCAGTACAGGTAGGGCGCAATAGCGAAGCGTATTGCGCCGGATGTATTCCGCCACGGGCATCAGGCGCTCAGACACGCAGGGCGCGTATCACGCGCCATTCCTCGCGCCCGCAAGCGCAATACACCAACCCCGATTCCCTCGATCGCGAGCGTATCCTGACGCAAATCCAGATCCAGTGCAGTGAGCGAACACGGGAAAACGGCTTTCCGCCCCGCATGAATATTCATGTTATGGGACGATTTGACGGTTTCTTGCATGTTATCTTGCAATCCTGCAACCTATCTCCGGACCCATCAGCCGTAAGTCATTGAAAATAAAAATGCCGGGAGCGGTATTAATGTTAATAACCGTCGATATGTCCTCTAATCATCGTTAGAGTGCAGAATCGGGAGACATATGGAATTCTCGAAAGAAGAAGAAAGAATGATTTCATGGCTCCGGCGCCAGCATGAAAATTGGCGGAGTACTAGGGCGATTATTTTAATCGTCTCTGTTGGGCTTATTGGATTATCCGGCTTGCTCTGGTGGCAGGGAGAAACTCCTTGGCATTATCTATTGTTATTCGTAATCTCTGTTTATGGTCTTTCGTACACCTTGGGGTCTTGGTCCGGGCGTCCTGAAATATCTTTGTTATTGAAACTTATCGAAGAGCGGCGTGAGAAGTAATGCACTCTAACAAATCGCTCAAGCGGGACCTCCAAACCCGTCGCTTGGCTCCGGGTTTGTCGGCCCCTTAGCTCTATCGTTAGGAGCCCAAAACCATGAGAACGCCTTTGCAAACTCTCGCAATAACTGCGGCGTTTGCTCTGCTCATGGTCATTGTGGTTCTTGCCAGCATCTATCCTTATCGCCCAAATTCTGTTCAAGCTTGGGTCGTATTCTGTATCACTTCGCTTCCCGTTGCCTTCGCGCTTGAGTACACCGGAACACGCGTCCTTAATCTCGGGTTTATCGCCCGGTTTGGTCGTTTTGGCCGCATCACATATGCAGTTGTAGCAATGACACTTATACTTCTGGTAGTCGGTGCCTTCTTCAAAGTCCTGGAGCCATATTTTGGAAAATGGGGCTCCTAACTCGTTGCTCGTGCCGACGCCGGGGACAGCGCGCCACGTTTCCTGTTGTTCCTGTGGCCGGCGCGGCACACCAACACGTTAGGTGTTTAAGGAGATCGTATGAGCGATGAAACTACGCGTTGGTTGTTGTTGGGTGCATCACTCGCGTTTACCATTCTTGTTTGGTTCAGGTTAATCGGCTTAAAGGAGCATTTAGGCTTAAAGATCTTAATTGCTGTGGTGGCGTTGATTCCTGTAATTGGACCGATAGTTGGCCTTTGGATAACGGGAATGCCCGATGTACAACCGCGAAAGTTCTGGGCCACGATGAACCATTGGGGAAAGGGTGGGCGATTCATCGGCTTCGGTTCAGGTCGGTTTACATATGGAGACCTATCTGATCAAGGGAAGGATTGGAACCCTACCGTTCCAGACAGGATCAGGCAGCAAAAGAAATCGAAGAAAAAATGAAAACACCTAACTTCGTGTTCGAGCGGGACCGGTACCTCCCCCAATAAAGTGGACACTTCCCCCTAACGACCAGGAGGTGTCCAATGAAAGGTGTGAAACGCTGCCAGGAGTCGACCGGCCGGATGCGCAAGCACCGTTACAGCACAGAGTTCAAGGTGACCGCCGTGAAGATGGCCTCGGCCCCCGACATCGAGGTCCAGGCGGTGGCGCAGGCTTTGGGGATTCATCCATTCATGCTGTCACGCTGGAAAAAGGAATACCGTGACGGAAAACTCCATGGCGATGCCCATTCCGGACTGAAAGAGGTTCAAGACATGGAGCTGACCGTGGCCGAACACCAGAAGATTCGCGAGCTCGAAGCCGCGCTAAAGAAGGCGCGGATCGAGAACGACCTTTTAAAAAAAGCCATCCAGTTCAATTTGGAACGAAGTCGGACCGCTTCGCGTTCATAGACCGGTACCGGGAGGAATACGGCGTGACTTTTTTGTGTCGTCACTACCGGGTCTCGACCAGTGGTTACTACGCCTGGACACAGCGCGCACCGAGTCCGCGATCCCGGGCCAATGCATCGCTGCGGCGCAAGATTCACCGCATCCACGAATGTTCCCACGGCATCTACGGTTCGCCGCGGGTGTGGGAGGCGTTGCAACAACAAGGCATCTCCTGCGGCGAAAACCGGGTGGCCCGGTTGATGCGGAACGCCTCTCTGCAGGGCCGGGTGGTGAAGGTCACGCGCCGGGCACCGGGGGTGCAGCGCTTCTTCGAAGCCACGCCCAATCTTAGGCAGGGTCAATCGGCACCGCAACGCCCCGATCAGCAATGGGTCGGAGATGTCACCTACCTCAAGGCCAGCGGCAAGCAATGCTTCCTCGCCACGGTGATGGACGTGTACTCAAGAAAGATTGTTGGCTGGTCCTTGGGCCATGACCGCACCGTGAACCTCACGGCTCGGGCGGTGCAGCGCGCCATCCGTGTCCGACACACGGAACATGACCCCCTGTTCCACTCCGACCGCGGCATCGAGTACGGCGCTTACCGTTACAAGGCGCTGCTCGGCACATACGGCATCCGCTCCAGCATGAACCGTCCCGGACACCCCGGTGACAATGCCCACATGGAATCCTTCTTCCATTCGATGAAAGCCGAATGGATCCGCGGCAAGACCTTCACCAGCTTCAGCGAGCTCGAAGCCGCGATCAAGCACTACATCCGTTTCTACAACCACCAGCGGCTGCATTCCGGCATTGACTACCACACGCCGGTGGAATATGAGAGATTGT
>NZ_JANLGY010000031.1 GCF_024653915.1 Sulfuricaulis sp.
CGGGCCAACATGCAACTGGTCGAGCAACTCATCGCGCGTCGTCCCGACATGCGCTTGTTGAGTGCCGGGGATGGCATGCGCGGCATCACGCTGGCGCGCATCCATCTCCCGGATGTGATCCTGATGGACATCAATCTGCCCGGCATCAGTGGTATCCAGGCGCTGAAAATCCTGCGCGAAGATCCGATAACGACGCACATCCCGGTGCTGGCCATCAGTGCCAATGCCATACCCAGCGATATCAAGAAAGGCCTGGAGGCGGGCTTCTTCCGCTATCTCACCAAGCCGATCAAAGTCAACGAGTTCACGGAGGCGCTGGACTTGGCGCTGGAACATGCGGAAACAGACTCGGACAACGCCGTTATGCGAGAATCCCTGCTATGAGCAGTAGCGCCGATATTCTTAACGCCGGTATTCCGATCGTTGGCGATCAGGAAGCCAAAAAGACAAACGCTGCGGACGACTACCGTCCGGTGCCCGTGATCGCCGCCCAACCTGGCTACAAGCGGCGCGCGTTGCAGGTCGGCGCATAGGAGGCGATCGTGACAAAAAGAAAAAAGGACAAAGTGAAAGCCCAACAAGCGCCGGGCGATGTCAAGACTGTCGAAACGCCAGAGACTGTCGAAAGTAGCATTACCGGTTTCCCCATTGTCGGCATTGGCGCCTCGGCCGGGGGGCTGGCGGCGTTTGAGGCATTCTTCTCCGGCATGCCCGCCGACACCGATCCCGGTATGGCCTTTGTGCTGGTGCAGCACCTGGCCCCGAATCACAAAAGCATCCTCAGTGACCTGGTCCGGCGCTATACCCGCATGCAGGTGTTCGAGGTCAAAGACGGGGTGACGGTGCAGCCCAACTGCGCCTACATCATCCCACCCAACCGCGACATGGCTTTCCTGAACGGCACGCTGCAATTGCTGGAACCCTCCGAGCCGCGCGGCCATCGCCTGCCGATCGACTTCTTCTTTCGCACCCTGGCCCGGGATCAGCGCGAGCGCGCCATCTGCATCGTGCTCTCCGGCACCGGCAGCGACGGCACGCTGGGCGTACGGGCCATCAAGGGCGAGGGCGGCATGGCCATGGCCCAGACCCCCGACTCCACCGAGTTCGACGGCATGCCGCGCAGCGCCATCGCCACCGGCCTGGTGGATTACCAGCTGCCGCCGGCCGAGATGCCCGCGCAGCTCATCGCTTACGCTGCGCACGCCTTCGGCCATCGCGCCCGGCCAGCCACGGCCGCTGCACCCAAAACCGATAGCGCGCTGAATAAAATCTTCTTCCTGCTGCACGCCCAGGTCGGCCACGACTTTTCCCAGTACAAGCCGAGCACCATCCACCGCCGAATTGAGCGGCGCATGGCGGTCCATCAGATCGACGTGATGGACGAGTACGTCAGATATCTGCAGCAGACGCCAACCGAAGTGGGGGCGCTGTTTCGCGACCTGTTGATCGGCGTAACCAATTTCTTTCGCGATCCAGCGGCCTTCCTGGCGCTTGAGAAACAGGCCATCCCCAAGCTCTTTGACGGCAAGAGCGCGGGCGCCACGGTCCGCGTCTGGTCGGCGGGATGTTCCACCGGCGAGGAAGCTTATTCCATCGCCATCCTTCTGCAGGAACACATGGATGCGATCAAGCAAAGCTACACGGCGCAGGTCTTCGCCACCGACATTGACAGCCGCGCCATTGCTATCGCCCGGGCCGGTATCTATCCGGCGAGCATTGCGACCGACATCTCGCCGGAGCGATTGGCGCGATTTTTTACGGCCGAGTCCGACGGCAGCACCTACCGCATACACAAAGGCATCCGCAACATGCTGATCTTTTCCGAGCAGGACGTCATCAAGGATCCGCCCTTCTCCAAGATCGACCTGATCAGTTGCCGCAACCTCCTGATCTACATGGGCGCGGAGTTGCAGAAAAAGCTCATTCCCTTGTTTCACTACACGATGAACCCGGACGGCATGCTTTTCCTGGGCACCTCAGAGACCGTGGGCGAGTTTAGCGACTGGTTTTTCACGCTGGACAACAAATCGAGGCTATACCAGCGCAATCATGATTTTCATGGCGCGCAGCGCGCGGCCATGGGCCGGTTTCTGCCGCCCATGAAGGCGGTGGATGCGGCGCTCACGACCAGAAAGACAGCCCAGCCCGTGAAACTGTCGCTGCGCGAGCTGACTGAACAGGCGATCCTAAAGCAGGTCGCCCTATCCGGCGCGCTCGTCAACGGCCTAGGCGACATCCTCTATCTCTACGGCCGTACCGGCATGTACCTGGAACCGGCACAGGGTGATGCTGAAATCAACAACATCCTGAAGATGGCCCGCGAAGGATTGCGGCGTGACCTGGCCACCGCCCTGCATAAAGCCTCGAGGACAAAAGAGCTGGTGCACTGCCCGGGCCTGCACGTCAAAACCAACGGCCACTTCACCACGGTCAACCTGACCGTCCGCCCGTTGGCGGCAGGCGCTGCCGAAACGCCTGAGTCGCCCTTGTACCTGGTCATCATGGAGGAAGCGCTCGTAGCGGGCTCGCCGAATGGGCCGCCGGTCGATCACGAACCGGCGCAGCAGACCACCCTGCCTGTCATCGCGGGCGCGGACGGCCCCGACCATTCGACTGGGCTCAGTGCAAGTACGGACGACGTCGGATTCGACCGGCTCGCCGCATACGCGACGATCGCCGCGCTCAACGACGAACTGCGGGCCAATAAGGAATACCTCCAGGCCGCCAATGAGGAACTGGAGACCTCAAACGAAGAGCTCAAGTCCTCGAACGAAGAAATGCAGTCGGTCAACGAAGAGTTGCAATCCACCAACGAGGAGCTGGAGACCTCCAAGGAGGAAATGCAATCGGTCAACGAGGAACTGGCCACGGTCAACGCCGAACTGCAAACCAAGGTGGTCGACCTGTCGCGCGCCAGCAACGACATGAACAACCTGCTGGCCGGCACCGACATCGGCACCATCTTTGTCGACCATAAATTATGCATCTTGCGCTTCACCCCGACCGCTACCCGGATCATCAATCTGATCCCGAGCGACGTGGGGCGGTCGGTGGCACATACCGTCTCCAACCTGGTCGGCTATGATCGCCTGGTGGCGGACGCGCAAGGCGTGCTGAACACGCTGGTGCCCAAAGCGGTGGACGTGCAGACAATGGAGGGCGTCTGGTACACGATGCGCATCCTGCCCTACCGCACGCTCGACAATGTAATCGAAGGTGCGGTCATTACGTTTGTTGACATCACGGAGATTGTGCAGACCCGGGAAGTACTGCGCAAAGCCAATGTGATGCTCCGACTGGCCGTGGTGGTGCGCGATGCGCACGATGCCATCACCGTGCAGGACCTGGACGGCCGCATCCTAGCCTGGAACCCGGGCGCGGTGCGGATGTATGGCTGGAGTGAAGCCGAGGCGCTGGCGATGAATATCCGCGACCGGATCCCGCAGGAGCTGCAAGAGAAGGCGCTGACCAAGGTACAACAGCTTAGCCACGCTGAAATTCTGGAGCCGTATCGTACACGACGGCTCACCAAGGACGGTGCGGTCGTGGAGGTCTTTGTGACCTCTACGGCTTTGATGAATGAGGCCGGGCACATGTATGCGATTGCGACCACCGAACGGGGAGCGCACTATGAGCAGCCAGGATAAACACCCCGCCGCCACCGGCGCTCCCGCGACGGACCAACATTCAAGCGCGGCGCAGACACTGCGCCAGAAGGCCGAAGCGACACTGCGGGAACAAGCCGCGTTGTCACTGGAAAACCATACGACCCTGTCGCCCGAAGCAACCCAGCGGACGCTGCACGAACTGCGTGTGCACCAGATCGAGCTGGAGATGCAGAACGAGGAACTGCGCCGGGCACAGGCGGAACTGGATGACGAGCGGGCGAGATATTTCGACCTCTATGACCTGGCACCGGTCGGCTATTGCACGGTCAGCGAGCCGGGGCTGATCCTGCAAGCCAACCTCACCGCCGCCCTCTTGCTGGGCCTGGCCAGGGGGGAGCTGGTCAAGCAGCCCATCAGCCGGTTCATCGTCAAACTGGACCAGGACATCTACTATCTGTGCCGCCAACAACTCATCAAGACCGGTAAACCGCAGGCGTGTGAGTTGCGCATGCTGAAGCATGACGGCACGCAAATCTGGGTACGTCTGGCGACCACGGCGGCGCAGGACGGCAGCGGCGCGCCGGTGCTGCGCATGGCGCTGACCGATGTCACTGAAAGCAAGGCCATGGCGACGGCGATGCAGGAAAGCGAGGCACGCTACCGCACGATGAGTGAGGTACTGCAAGAAAAGAATCGCGAGCTTTCGAGCGCCCGGTCTGTGGCGGAAAAAGCCAGCCTCGCCAAATCGGATTTCCTTTCCAGCATGAGCCATGAGCTGCGCACGCCGCTCAGTGCAATACTCGGTTTTGCCCAACTCATCGAATCCGGCGCTACGCCGCCGACGCCCTCCCAGAAGCAAAGCCTCAACCAGATTCTCAAGGCAGGATGGTACCTGCTGGAGTTGATCAACGAAATCCTCGATCTTACGCAGATTGAGTCCGGCAAGCTGTCGCTGTCGCTGGAAACGATATCGCTGACCGCGGTCATGCACGAATGCCTGACCATGGTAGAACCGCAGGCGCAAGAGCACGGCATCGGCGTGACCTTCCTCCCGATTGAAATGCCGTACTTTGTCCAAGCCGACCGGGTACGGTTAAAGCAGGCGCTCATTAACCTGCTTTCCAACGCGATCAAATATAACAAGAAGGGCGGAACGGTCGTCGTGGACTGCATCGAGAGCTCCCCAGGACGCATTCGCATTGGTGTCAAAGATACGGGTGCAGGATTGCCCCCGGAAAAACTCGCACAACTGTTCCAGCCGTTCAATCGTCTTGGTCAAGAGTCGAGCACCGTGAAAGGCACCGGCATCGGTCTGGTGGCGTGTAAGCGACTGGTCGAATTGATGGGCGGCGTCATCGGCGTGGAAAGCACCGTCGGAAAGGGCAGTGTGTTCTGGATCGAACTGAACTCGGCGGCCGCACTACAACTTGCCGCCGGCACAGACGAACCGCTGGCGCCGATTCAAGCGCGCGTTCCGCATGGCGCGGCGCTGCGTACCCTGCTGTATATAGAAGACAATCGGGCCAACATGCAACTGGTCGAGCAACTCATCGCGCGTCGTCCCGACATGCGCT